>DSDB01000399.1 GCA_011057845.1 Phycisphaerales bacterium
TGGGAAAACTCAAGGAAACCGACAAGTTCTGGCCCTGGCTCTACGGCATCGCCACCAACAAGCTCCACCGCCACTACCGCACCGAACGCAAGCACCGTAACCTCGCCGCCGCCCAGGCGGTTCGTAGCGAACGCGCCGCCGACCGAGCCGAGGGTTTTGAGAACCTCGTTGCAGGGGAACTGCGCCAGATCATTACCGGCGCCATGGACCGGCTCAAGACCCGCCACAAGGCGGTCCTGGTGATGCGCTGCTACGACGAGATGTCCTACGCCGACATCGCCCAGGCCATGAACTCCACGGAGTTCGGCGTGCGAATGCTGTTTGTCCGAGCCAAGAAATCCCTTCAACGCGAGCTGCTCCGCAACGGTTTCGGGCGAAAGACCCTGATTCCCGCCCTGATCCTGTTCGGCAAGATGACGGCCCCGAGTGAGGCGGCTGCCGCCCAGGTATCCGTTACCGCCGCAACTGCCAGTGCGGGCCTGGCGGCGGGTCTGATCGGCGCTGCGACCACCAAGACGGCCGTGGTCTCCACCGCGGCCGCGGGGTTGCTGGTTGCCGGATCCGTGGCGGTCCTGTCGGGCCCGGACGATGCCGTTGAGAAGCCGGCCGAGCCCGCCGGCGTCGTGTCTGTGATCGATTCCATCATGCCAACGGATTCGGCGCAGCGGTCATGGTACTACTTCCCGCAGGGCCCCGGCGGACCGGTCATGATTCGCACCGGGGAGGACCTGTCCACCAGCCGATACCTCCAGGACGACCATGCCAACTACATCCACCGCGACGGCGCGATCTACATGACCAACCATCGCTACTATCATCCGGACCTGTCCGTCATGCGGCTGCCCACGGACTCGGCCGACCTGGCGGCCTTCCTTTCGAGGATGGACGGACGGTCATCGCCGTTCGAGCCTGTCACCGCAGGCGGCAAGGGTCTGCTTGTGGTCGCCACGCGGGGCCGCAACGGGGATGACGGACGAACCTGGGCGGTGCGCCACACCAACGTCCTGGATGAAGACTTCTTCCAGAGCGACTGGCCGGCAAATCTGCGAACTATCGACGACCGTGACGCCATGCACCGCCGAGGCTGGGCGGGGTTTGCCGTCACCGGCCGGATCAACGGTGAATTCGTCTCGGGCCAGGGCCGCATACCCTTCACTTACGCCGCCTCCCGCGTCTACAGCCCCTACCTCGACCTGTGGGCGGGCAACCTGCGCATCGTTGATACCGGCTCGGTCTCGGGTTTTTCCATCAATGACGAACCGGCGGCCGCCGGCGCCGGCGGCGCCTTCTTCGCCGGACTTGCCCGGCCCTGGATGGGCCTGCACGTCCTCGACAGCGTCCGTCGCGACGCCGCGGCCTGCAACCTGGGCTTCGTCACCGAACGCATCGACGACACCGGCCAGGCTCGCGTCACGGTCAGCCTGCCCGATGCCGAACTGATCTATACCATCGACTTGGCCAATGACCTGATTCATCGAATCGAACTACATCGAGCCGGCGCCGTCACCGCCAGGCTCGTATTCTTCTATGACAGCCGAACCCCCGACGCCGTCCCCTCTGTGCCAAGCGGAAGTGCCGTTCGATTCCAGCCAACAACCCTCTGGCTGGCCCAATGGATGAGTGGCTCTCTGGCGGGCGATCTGAAGACTCAATAGGGCGCACATTATGAGATCTCTGACATATGGACCGGCTCTGACTCTCATGTTGTTTTCGGCCGTGGGGCTCTGTGCTCAGACGAACACGTACACGTTTGTAACGGCCCAGAGCACCGTCCGACAGGTCAACGTATCGGGAGGCATCGACAGGCTCTACACCATCAGCGGCTCGTTCCAGCTTTCCACCGACACCGATGCCGGGACGGCCCGCTTTGACTGGGTTGACGCGGCGCTCAGTCCCGCCACGTCGCTGGAGACCCGCCATCTCGAAGAACTGTTCCGCATGACCGAACTGACCGGCACGCTGACAGGCCCGAGCACGATCCTATTCGTCCTCAACCCGGCGTCGCCCGACCCCGATGATACGATCCAGATTACCGTTACACTCCAGGCCGGCGGGGCCCTGCTCGCAGGTCAATACACAACCCGCACGGCCCGCGGGTCAACCTTCACGCTGAATGCTTACGCGTCCGTTCAGGCGGCCGCCGGCTGGACCTACCGGTATTATGATGATTTCTCCACCGGAAAGGCCCAGACGGACAGCTACGCCCATTCCGTCTTCTGGCCCGCCAACGCCTTCCCGCCCGCTGAGCCGTACCTGAGCTACTTCGGTTCAGGTCAGGGTCGGGCCTTGGCGTTCGTGGGATACGTCGGTCAGCCCGCGCATTTGGGCTACCGATTCCCGCTGGGGCCGACGCCCGACAGGCATGTGCGCGGCTCGCTCGGCATTGATGTGGCCTTTCCATCAAACGCCCTGATCTCGCAGACACCGCCCGGATACCTCATGGTTTCGCTGTCCGATGATGGCACGCATTGGTCCACGCCGGAGGCGCTTGACACAGGCCGCCATGAAATCCCCATCGAGTCGCTTCACGGAACATGCTATGTCATGTTCCTGGGGGCATCGGCCATGATCGACAACCTGTCCGTGGACCTGGCCAGTCCCGCCGCGACAATCCGGGTCCCGCAGGACTACCCCACCATCCAGCAGGCGCTCAACGCGGCCGCGGACGGCGACGTCGTCGAGGTCGGCCCCGGAACCTGGAGGGGCGACGGCAACAACGACCTCGACTTCCTCGGCAAGGCAGTGACCCTGCGAAGCAGCGGCGGGCCTGACTCGACCGTGATTGACTGCGCCGGCTCGGGCGGCCAGCCGCCGCACAACACTGTGCGTCGCGGCGTCTATTTCCATTCCAACGAATCCCGCCGGTCCATTCTCCAGGGATTCACCATCCGTGCGGGGCGGGCCCAAGGCGACGCGATCCCTCCGGACGACATGCGATGGAACCTTGACCCCGGCCATCCCATCGGCGGCGGCATCTACATCGAGTTCGCCTCTCCAACCATTGTGAACTGCCGCGTTGTCAACTGCGGCGCCGAATACGGCGGCGGCATAGGCAGCGTCGGCGGCCAACCGGCCATTATCCATTGCCGCGTCGAGAATTGCACCGCAGGCGGGCTGGGAGCGGCCGAGTCGGGCGGCTTCGGCGGCGGCATCGCCCTGATCCGAGGCTGCCAGGCTACGATTACGGGCTGCACCATCACGGGCAATACCACCTACTTCAACAGCCGCGGCGCCGGCATCTACATCCGCCGAAGCACCGCCCGGATTACCGACTGCGACATCTCCTTCAATACCCCACCCAACGAAAACGCCCTGACAATCGGCGGCGGGCTCTGCTGTGAAGGCTCCGAAACCGCCGTTACTCTCACTCATTGCATCCTCTCCTACAACACGGCCCACATGGGGGCCGCCCTCTATGCCGAACGCGCCCCTGACATCGCCGGTCTGCCCGCGTGCTCCATCCGTATCGTCAACTGCACCGTGGCCAATAACGCCATCCTGCCCGGCCCGTGGATGCGTCCGGCAATCGAGGCGGCGATTGAGACCTTTGGCTGCGACACCCGTGTCCGAAACACCATTGCTTACTACAACCAGGGCGTCCAGATCACCATCGTCGATCCGGCCGTCAACAGCCCCGTTACCTACTGTGATGTTCAGGGCGGCTACCCCGGAACGGGCAACATCAGCGCCGACCCGCGTTTCGCCCCCGTGGCCACGCGGGACTACCATCTCCAGTCGCTCTACGGGCGCTACGACCCGCGACAGAGCAAATGGGTCAAGGACACGGTCCACAGCCCCTGCATTGACGCCGGCGACCCGGATGACTACTTTGCACGCGAGCCGCACCCCAACGGCCGACACATCAACATGGGCGCCTACGGCGGCACCGAGCAGGCCAGTATGGGCACCGGGAGCCTCGTCTACCACGTCGATATCGCCACCGGGGACGACGGCAACTCCGGCCTGAGCCGCCAGCGGGCATTCCGCACCATCCAACGAGGGATCGATGTGGCCCGCAACAACGATACGGTCCTGGTCTGGCCGGGCGTCTACCCCGAGGAGATTGCCTTCAAGGGCAAGGCCATCACGGTCGAAAGCGCTGCCGACGCCGCTCATATTGTGCCGGCCGGCGGATACGCCTTCAGCTTCTATTTCGGCGAAGGCCCGCGCTCGGTACTGCGCAAGTTCGTCATACGAGACACCGAATTCGCCGTTTTCTGTCAGAGCGCCTCGCCGACAATCAGTAACCTGACCATCGCAAACAACCAATTCGGCATCGCCGGCTACGGCGGGGCCGACCCGAACATCTCCAACTGCATCTTCTACGGGAACGCCGGCGGCGACCTCTTCCAGTGCCGTGCCCGCTACAGCCGCGGCAGTGGTCCCGGATTTGACGCCGCCGACGGCAATATCGGCGACGATCCGCTGTTCGTCGATCCGAACAACGGCGACTATCACCTGCGATCCGAGGCCGGCCGCTACTGGCCACAGCACGATGTCTGGGTCCTCGACGACCAGTCCAGCCCCTGCCTGGACGCCGGCGATCCCGACGTCTCGCCCGGCGCCGAACGCGCCCCCAACGGCAGCCGCCTCAACATGGGGGCCTATGGCGGCACCCGGTTTGCTTCGATGACCCGGTGGCGTCTGGCCGGTGATGTCAACCGCGACGGCATAGTCAGTTTCCACGATGTGGCCGAACTCGCAGGCCAGTGGCTTGAACGCGAGGGCTGGGGCCATCAACACCAGTACGGCCCGGTCATGCCGAATCCCGGCCAGTGGCAATTCGGCCAGTGATAGTATAGTAATTCCGTAGGAATCAGGCTGCTTGCGGGCCTCCGGGGCTGCCTGAGACATGCGGAATACGAACGGCGAAATACGAAAGAACGAACTATGCAGGCGCAGAATAGGGCGTGGCTGTCGGAGCGTGTCCTTCAGCCCGCCCCCATTCTGTTCTGTCAGGCAGTGGCCCGACGGCGTATGATTCCCCGGTCTTTTGACCGAAAGAGGCTTGCACTCGCGTGGACTCTGCGGTAGAATGGGGCATACTGAAGACGTATTCGCGCCTGCATAGTGTTAAATGCGCATTCGGAGGACGAAAGATAA
>DSDB01000384.1 GCA_011057845.1 Phycisphaerales bacterium
GCCGGTGTCGCCGCATCGCAGGATACCGACGGCGTTGTCGGTCGCGGAGCCGCCGCAGATGGCGTCCCAGAGTCGGTTGCCGGCGGGGTCAATGCGGACCACCCAGGCATCGGCCGCCGTGCCCGTGCCCTTCGTGCCAACGAGCACATAGCCGCCGCCCCGGCAGCGGCGAAGGCCCTGGCAGGTCTCCATATCGCCGGCATCATACGTGTTCGTCCACTGGATGGCGAATTCGGCGTTGAGTTTGACGACGTAGAAGTCGCTGTCCAGGGCCGGGACGGGCGTGATGGTACCGGCGACGATGTATCCGCCGTCGGATGTCGGTTCCACATGGCAGGCGCTGTCGGCCCCGGCGCCGCCAAGGGCATGTTGCCAGAGCAGCCCGCCGGCGGCGTCGGTTCGGATGAGATACACGTCGTCCCGCTGGTCGCCGAGGGACTGCGTCCGTCCCGCCAGCAAAAAGCCGCCGTCAGCGGTCTCACAGAGAGACAACGCCTGGTCGTTGAGATACCCGCCGTATGTCTTCTGCCAGAGCCTGCGGCCGGAGGCATCGAACCGGACCAGATACACCTGCATTTTGTAGGGGCCGAAGGAGAAGCTCTCGCCGGCGACGGCATAGCCGCCGTCCGATGTGCGGATGACGCAGCGGCCGGCGTCGTCCAGGGCGCCGCCGGATGTCACCTGCCACTGGGGAACGGCGTCGGCGTTGACTTTCAGCAGGTAGAGATCGCGAGCGGTCATTTCCGCATGGCTCATCCGATAGCCCGCGATGACATAACCGCCGTCGGGACACCTCGCCACGCTCTGCCCGCTGATCACCTCCACATCATTGCCGACCGTCCGCTCAACGACGTTCCGGCCGTCGGCGTCAACGATCGCGATATACAGCGATGCGACCGTTCTTCGCGGGACGGAGCCGACGACAACATACCCGCCCGTATCCGTCGCGGCCATAGCGTGACAGACGCCGTCCGCGGTGGAGTCAAGAACGGTTCGCCACCGGATGTCTCCGGGGCCGTCGGCGCAGGCGGCCGAGGCGATCAAACACACGGCGGCCAACGCCCATGGGGTTATCCACGCTCTCATAACAGTGCTCCCATTGCATTATAGGCTTCCTTTACGGCATCTACTCACGACACCGTTATTTCCAACACATGCCCGCGGCATGGAACCCGAAGACACAGCGCACTCCGCGCGTGCCAACCGAGCCTGCCTGTACACAGCGATAATCGCCGCTCGCAACGATCTTATTGTGCCCCCAACCCGTCGCCTTGTCAAGATAATAATATTAAAAGACGCTTTTTTTACACATGTTTTACGCACGAGGCGACCGTGGTTACACGCCGGCCGCGCCGTGCGCAGACGTGCCGCGCCATGCGCAAGAGGCGCCTCAGCGAAAAAAGCCTCGCTTAGCCAACCATAGACCGCTATTGCTGTAGACGCATCAAGCGGCGTCGTTGCGGACGGATTTTCCGGGAAAATGGAAAAAATACGGGCCCCGCCGTAAAAAAATGCAACTTAGTTGCAAATTCTGCGAATCGGCGGTATTATGAGGGTGCTTGGTACGGTTTGCGGCCGTGTTGAATGTGAAGACCGCCCAATCAGGGCTGTTCATGTGTGTGAAATCTGGGTAGGACGCTTATGGCAGGGAAATTCCGGGCTATTGCGGTTGAATTGAAATCCCATGCCCCGTTTACGCTGTTCGGGGCGGCGACGGGGCTCCTGTGCATGGTGCTGTTCAAGGGCATCTCACAGGCTTTGGGTGAAACCCTGTTCTACGTCTTCCACGTGGGCCATGTCGTCCTCAGTGCGATGGTTACGGCGGCGATGTTCCGGCTCCATACCAAGGCTTCGCCGCTGTTACTGGTCGTGGTGATCGGCCTGACGGGCGGGCTGGGGGTGGCGACGCTCAGCGATGCGGTCATTCCATACGTTGGAGAATGGACGTTGGGGATGCGCATGTCCGCCCACAGTCATGGGCCCGATGCCGCCGGCCACGAGCACGGGCACGACGAGGCCGGCCATGACCACGAGGCGCACGGCGATGAGGAAGGGCTCGCCAAGCGGATGCACATCGGATTCGTGGAGAAATGGTATTTCGTCATTCCGGCGGCAATTGTGGGGGTGCTGATTGCGATGTTTCGGCCGCGGACCCATGTGCCCCACGCCGGACACGTGCTGCTGAGCACATGGGCGTCGTCATTTCACGTCGTCATGGCCATGGGCGGGCACTTGACCGTTGGGCAGGCCTTGGGGGGCTTCGTCTGGCTGTTCCTGGCGGTGTGGCTGCCGTGCTGCTTCAGCGATATCGTCTTTCCCCTGCTGTTCGTCAAATGCGGAGACACATGCCCATCGTGCCACCATTGAACCGGAACCTGTCGATGTCCGACCACGCTCATTCAGAGACCGAGAGACTGCTACGGGAGGCACGGCTTTACAGCACGGCCTGTCGGCGCGCCACGCTGGGCGTGTTGCTTGGCTCGGATCGCCCGCTGTCGCAGGCACAGATTGCCGACCAGTTCCGGGATGGGGGGTTCAATAAGGTCTCCATCTACCGGACGCTCGCCAGCCTCGTCGAGGTCGGACTGGTCCACAAGGCCTTCCTTCACAAGCGAACATGGCACTTCGAGGCGGCGCACCGCTGCTCGCAAACCCAGTGCCACCCGCATTTTACGTGTACCCGCTGCGGCGCGACGTTCTGCATGACCGAGGTACGGATGCCGATGGCCCAGGGTCAGCCGCGGGGCTTTGTGATTCTACGCCAGCAGGTCCGGCTGGAGGGGTATTGCCCGGGTTGTGCCGGTTGAGTATTCGTATGGTATTTCGTCGAGCGATATCGCGGCAGCCATCACGCCAACGGCGGGTCCGGCGACCGGCCCTGGCGGCGATGGTATTGGCCTGGCATCTGGCCGTCGCCATGGGCCTGATGCTATACGTTCATCGAGAGACCGCGGGGCATGAACCAGGGCATGACAGCCGCCATTGCCTGGTATGCCAGGGGCTGGCACTGGCGCCGAAGGACTGCCTGGCGCCGCTGGCCGGCCTGCACATCCAGACCGTGGAGTCGCCCACGGCTTCTCCGCACATTCCCGACGATGCCGTTGTTCAAGCATCCAATGGACGGGCCTTCGCAGCAAGACCGCCGCCCGTTGCTGCCCTCTGACGGACGTTATCATACCTCTCTGATTGACGGAACGCCCAGGCGGCGCGCGGCCGTATGAGGCCCCAGCGCTTCTGAGGCGGATTCTGCAGGGGAACCATCCCATGGTGAAGAAGAACAGGGCCTTTACGCTCATTGAATTGCTGGTGGTCATCGCTATCATCGCCGTCTTGATGGCCGTGTTGTTGCCGGCGTTGGCGGCCGCGAGGATGCAGGGCAAACGGATTGCCTCGGCGGGCAATCTGCGGCAGATCGGACTGGCCATCGAGATGTACGCACAAGACAACCGCGGCCTGTTCCCGGCGTGCAGCCATGATTCGGCTGTGGGTGTGGCGGGTTCCTGGGTGTATACGTTGCGTCCTTACGTCGGCGATATTAACGAGATACGGATATGCCCGGCCGATCCCAGCGGCAGAGAACGCCTGGCCAGAGGGCTGACCAGTTACGTGCTCAACGGCTATATTGCGATTGATGACCACCATCACCACGAGGGCGAGGATACCCACGGGCACAAATGCTACCGAAGCCTGCACGGGCTGCGGCGGCCGGGGCTGACGATTACGACGTTCATCTGCTGCGACCGGCTCGTCGAGGGGGTCAAGTTCGACCATACACACTCACAGGAGTGGTTCGAGCCGTCGCCGAACATCCCGTGGGATGCAATCCGCGAGGATATCCAGCCGGATCGATTCCACACACGGCGGGCCCAGGACAATACGAACGGCTCCTCGCTATACCTCTATGCCGACGGGCGAGTGGAGAACATGCGGGCCGAGCACATCAAGGAAATGGCCGATGCCTATCAGGACTTCGCCAAGCCGCCGGATTGAGCCCGTGTGAGGGCCGGCAAATGTGTGGCGGCGGTTAATGCAATCCGGCGAAATGGCCGATAACAGGGCTATTGTGCGCAGCTCACGGAGATTGACCATCGGACTGGTGCTGGCGGGCGTCCTTGTGGCGGGTTGCCAGCCGGGTCAGCAGGGTGGTGAACGCCCCCCTGTCGCGGACGACCTGCGCACGGTGAACGTCTACGAGATTGCCCAGGCCCTGGGCCTGAAGGTAACGGACATCACCTCGACGCACTTCACGCTCAAGAACCCCGCGAACATCGTGATGATCTTCACGTATTCGGGCGGCCATGTCTACGTCAACGCCACGTCGATCGGAGAGGTGGGCGATGTGCGGGTGGTGGACGGCAGCACGCGATTGCCGGGGTCGCTTATTGGGCGGATACGCAGTGCGATGCAGGCATACCGCGAGACGCCGGTTCCCACTGTGCCGACGGCCTCCGGACGGGTGGTCATCGATGCGGGCCACGGAGGCAAGGACCCGGGGGCCCCGGCCGTCAACGGATATGACGAGAAGACCATCAATCTCCAGGTCGCGCAGAAACTGCGGAGCATCCTCAACGCGCGGGGCGTGTACGTCGTCATGACGCGGGAAGGCGACACATTTGTGGAACTGGAGGAGCGGGCCGACGTTGCCAATCGGATGGGGGCCGACCTGTTCGTGAGCCTCCACGCGGACACGGCGAGCGACCGCTCGGTGCGAGGGTACACCCTCTACGTGGCCGACGCGGCGCCGTGGTCCACGGTGAAGATGGCCGAGGCCATTGAGAACGCCATGGGAGCGGCCGGGCTCTCCAGCCGTGGGGTCCGCCGGGCCAACTACAAGGTGCTGGTTCGGACGCAGGGGCCCGCCGTGCTGATCGAGATGGGGTTCATATCGAACAGCCGCGAGGCCTCCCTGCTGACCGACGGAGCGTTTCAGAATCGCCTGGCCCAGGCCATTGCGGACGGTATCTGTGCGTGCCTGAAGTAGCCTTGCGGAGACACACGACGCGAGACACTTGACGCACGACTACGGGGCCGGACCACGGTACAGACAGTCGCACATCGCCGGTCGTCAGGCCGCGCTTGACGGGGGCTTGAAA
>DSDB01000194.1 GCA_011057845.1 Phycisphaerales bacterium
ATCAGACCGAGCAGAAGACCACAGACAACGCGGCCGATCTTCTCAGGGAGATCGCCGAAACTGATCTTCTGCTTGAGCAGGGATGCGCCGACAGCCTGGAGGATAGTGAATGAGAGAACAAAAAGCACGCCGAAGGCGACCGGTTGAGCCCACGGGGTGATCTTCTCACGGCTGATGAGCTGGTTCGCGAGAATCTCGAAGAAGCTGAACGCGACGACAGCGGCGCAGACAGCCAGAACGATAGACAGGACGCCGCGGACAATAGACCCCTGGAGGTAGAGGACGGCCGTGGTCAGTGCGACGATGACGAGAATAATAAGGCTGCTCATGGGGCTATCTCCGACGGCTCTTGCGTGATTGGGAATCTCCTTTGCGGCCTTGATGAAGGCGCGGTGGACATCGCAGGGGTCATGGTTCGGCCTTTCCGACGGGGGTGCTCTTCTTGGGCGGGGACAGAACGCGGATCATTTCATTGATGGAGGTCGTCCCATTGATGACCTTGCGCAGGGCTTGTTCCTGGAGCAAGAGCATCTTCGCGCGACGGAATTCGGTGCTGATCTCCTGCATGGTCTTGGCCTTGCGGATGACCTTCTTGAGGTCGTCGTTGAGCATGACCAGCTCGAAGACACCGGTTCGGCCAACGAATCCGGTGCCTTGGCAATGGTCGCAGGTGCTCGGCTTGCCGTGCTTGTCGTAAAGAACCTTGCCGGCGCGGTAGAGGGCCTTGGTCTTTTCGGGGTTCAAGTTGAACTTCCGCATGAGTTCCTTGTTCGGGGCATAGGCCTGTTTGCATTCGGTGCAGAGGACCCGAAGGAGCCGCTGGTTGCAGATGCCCAGCAGGCCGTGCGAAAGAAGTTTTCGGTCGCCGACGAGTTTCATCCATTTGCGGAGAGCGGTAATGACGCTGTCGGCCTCGAGAGTGACGTAGACGATCTTCTGATCGATAGCGCCCGAGCAGGCGGCTTGAGCGGCCTTGGTCTCTTCGCAATCGGCCACACCGACGATGTCGGGCCCCATGCGTATGACCCTGGCCAGTTCCTCGGCGAATGTCACGCCGGATTTCGCCTGGTCAAAGATCGTCTGCGTGACATTGGGCAGGACGCCGGATGTCCGCCGTTCGAGGGTGTTGATGTTGTTGGTGTAAGAGTCGTGGTTGCGGATGAGGGCGTAGAACGTCGTGGTCACGCCGCTGCGTTTCGGACCGGAGACAATGAACAGGCCTTCCTTGAGGTCCCGCATGGCGCTGAGCCTCTCGAACTGTTCGGGCATCAGGCCCAGGTCGGTCAGTTTCGTGACGGACTCGGCGAGTGACCGGACAAGGCGAATCTGCTCGCCTGCCGTGGAGCCGGCGGTCTGGACTTCCCATTCGAAGGTGTCTTTGTCACGCAGCACCTTGAACTTGCCTTTCTGTGGCTTGCGCCGCTCTTTGGTGTCGAGGTCGGCGATCTGCTTGAGAAAGGGCAGGAGGAAGTCCATCTGTTCCTTTGTAATCTCCGGCTGCTGGAAGGCGGCCCCGTCGACGGTGTACGTGACGGCATAGGCCTGCGGGCCGGGGGTGAACGTCACCGTATCGGCGCGGCGCCAGATGGCGTCCGTGACAAGCTCGAAACAGTGCTTGTAGCCGTAGAATTCGGGCGTACGGGGTTGGGGTAACTCTACCTCGTTCTTGTTGGCCGTGATGAAGACGGTGTTCTTCATCTCGGACCCCTGGTCGGCGCTGCGGCTGAACAGGCTCTTGATGTGGTCGGCCGTGAGAACACGGTCGAAGTCCATGACGCGGGCATTGCGGTGCTTGACGTAGACGAGGGCCCCGGTGATGACGGTGATGACGTAAATAAACATCCCGACCAGGTAGATAGGCACCAAAAGCCAGAACAGAACGGCCAGCACGCCGGCCCCGAGCACGGCGCCCGTCCACAGGGGCCGGTTGGTTTCCACACGCTCCGTATCCTCATAGACCCAGCCGATGAGGGGCCACCACAGGAAGAACAGCACGAGAAACGGGATGAACTTGACCAGGGAAATGTAGCCGCCGTAGGCGACGGCGATCACGGCGAAATCCTGCATGGGTGACTCCATAAGCGGTTGCGGTGCGCTAGAGGATGCCGGCGGCGGACGTCTTGATGCCCTTGAGCGCCATTTTGAGCTCTTCTTTGTTGGGGGCGACCTTGAAGGCCTCCTTGGGATCGACCAGACCGTCGAGAACGAGTCGGGCCAGGTTCTC
Source organism: Phycisphaerales bacterium (assembly GCA_011057845.1). Classification (GTDB taxonomy): domain Bacteria; phylum Planctomycetota; class Phycisphaerae; order Sedimentisphaerales; family Anaerobacaceae; genus UBA2266. Next base: position 2,225 of record DSDB01000194.1, read on the forward strand.
GGTGAAATCCTGCATCCCTTCCTTGGTGCAGGCCTTGATGACGGCGGGCAGGTCGGCTTCACGCTCCTCGGCGATGAGCTTCCTGACGGAGGGATTGCCGAGGAGGATTTCCATGGCGGGGACCCGTTCGATCCCCTCCTTGATGCAGGGGACGAGCCTCTGGCTTGCGATGGCGCGGATGGAGAGGGCGAGGGTCTGTCTTGTGAGGTCTCGTTCATCCTGCGGAAAGAGGTCGAGCATTCGGTGGATGGCCTGCGCGGTGTTGGCGGAGTGAAGAGTGCCGAAGACCAGGTGGCCGGTCTCGGCGGCCCGCAGGGCGGCCGTTACCGTCTTCATGTCGCGCATCTCCCCGACGAGTACAACGTCGGGGTCCTGACGCATCATATAAACAAGGGCCTCATTGAAATCGAGCACATCGATACCGATTTCCCGCTGGGAAACCAGTGCCTTTCTGTCCCGGTAGAGGTACTCAATAGGGTCCTCAATCGTGACGATGTGGCAGGAGCGATGGGCGTTGATATGGTCGATCATGGCGGCGATGGTGGTGGTCTTCCCGCAGCCGGTAGGCCCAACGATCAACACCAGCCCGTCCGGACTGTCGGAAATCTTCGAAAGGACGGGGGGAAGGTTGACACTTTCGAAGGAGGGTATGGTGGAGTTGACACGCCGCGCCGCCAGACTGATCGCGCCGCGCTGGCGGAAGACGTTCACTCGGAACCGGTCGGATTTGTCGACCTCGTGGGCAAAGTCGATGGTTCCGTGCTCGAGGAAGAAATCCTTCTGCACGGGCGAGAACAACGCGAAGACGAGTTCCTCCATTCGGTCTTCGGTCATGACTTCGCCGGTGGTGTTCTTGAGCGAGCCGGACAGGCGGAGTTTGGGCGGCTGGCCGACCTTGAGGTGGATGTCGCTGGCCTTGGTCTTGGTGGCGAGGCGGAAGTACTTGTTCAACTCGGGATCTCTGGCGTGTGATATCCCGATTGCGGTCGCCGTCTTCTCTAGTGTCATCTTTTCATCCTTCTGCAAGAAACGGCGAACCCCTGCACCATCGCTTCCTGAGCCGTGGTGTCCGACCGGGAACCGGTCGAGTGTTTCACCGCTGAGTGGGGATACAAACCCTTTATCCACCGCATATTATAGTGTTTTCGGCGGATTGTGTCAACCTCTGGCGGCGGCCAGGGCGGTTTTCGTGTGAAAAAGGGCGTTAGAGGGTTCCCGGCAGGGGTCGGCCGCGTATCAGCCCGCCAGCGCGATGGCCAGAAGCATGTAGATCGTAACGCTTATAGAGTCATTGGCGGTCGTAACGAGCGGGCCGGAGCTGATGGCCGGGTCGATGCCGATCCTTCGGAAGAGGAAAGGCAGCAGCAGGCCAAGCGTCGTGGACACCATGATGGCGCTAAACATGGCAATGACCATGGCGCTGGCCAGGCGTAGGACGTTGGTTGAGGCATCGGGGGCCCTGGCGACCAGTAGCATCCCGCACGCAACGCCGCCCAGGATTCCACAGCATAGCGCCACAAGCAGGGCGATTCGGACCTCGCGCGTGCAAACTTGGGCGAATCTCAGGGCAGCCAGGCGGCCGGTCGCAAGGCCCGAAACCACGATGGCGGAGGTCTGAAGGCCCGCATTGCCGCTCATGGCCTGGATCATGGGGGCGAATGCCGCGGCCGCAAGGAAGACAAGCTGGTTGTAGTGCTTGAAGAAGATCATGACCATAGCCGTTACAGCCGTGCCGCAAAGACACGGAAGCAACCAGGTCATCCGGATTCGAGCGGCGTTGATAACCGAGAAACTGTCGAGCTCCTCGGGATCGGTTCCGGCCATCGAGTAGAGGTCTTCGGCGGCCTCTTCTTCGGCAACCTCGATAATCCGGTCGGCGGTGATACGCCCGATGAGTCTGTGCTGTGGGTCGACCACCGGCACCACGATCAGGTCGTTCTTGCTGAACACATTTCGGACGGTCTCCTGGTCGTCGCTGGCGTGAACGTAGATGACGTCGCGGTCCATGAGGTCGACGATGGGGGTTTCCTTGGGTTGCGTCAGCAATAACCGCAAACGGACGTCTCCGACCAGTCTGTCCTGCTCGTCAACAACATACACACAGTAGAAGTCCTGGTCGATTTCGGCGGCCCGCATCTTCTCGACGGCCTCGGCGACGGTGGCGGTCAGGGGCACCTTGATGAGCAGGGGGTCCATAATCCCGCCGGCCGAGTCCTCCGAGTAGCTCATAAGCCTGCGGATCTTGGCCGATTCGTCGGGGCCCAGGGCCTGGAGCACCTCTTCAGACACATCATCGGGCAGTTCGGCCAGGACGTCGGCGGCGTCATCGTGGTCGAGTTCGGCCACCATCGCGCCGATCTCTCTGGGGCTGAGCAGGTCGCCCAATTCGCTTCGGGTAGCCTCATCAACCTTCTCGAGGACCTCGCCGGCGGTTTCAGCATCGAGGGCGTCGAAGATCAGGCGTCTCTTCTCGTTGTCCACCAGTTCAACGATCTCGGCGATGTCGCTCGGACGCTGGTCGGCCAGCGCATGGCTCAGGACGGCCCGATGCTGGGCCTCCAGCAGAGGCTCAATCTCGTTCAGCAGTATTTTAGGCTGATTCTCAACCACCATGACAGCCACCTGCGTTCTGTTGGGTCCTCATGGACGAAAGGGCCGCCAACACCATGCGCCGCGACGTTGGTTGCCCGCTACGACGGTGAGAATACCCCCGTGGACAACGCGGGGCAATGTTTTTCCGGGTTGCCGACGGCGGTTGTTCGACCCGGTCTGCAAGCAGGGCGACCGCGGGGGCAATCCGGGCGAAAATGTTCTTGGCTTTCGGGCCGGATTCGTGTACAATATGAGGGTGAAGC
>DSDB01000580.1 GCA_011057845.1 Phycisphaerales bacterium
AGAAATGTGTTGTCCACCCATCGGCGGCGCGATACCATGCACCGCCGTATAAAGACGACTTGACATGAATACACCATCGCCCCGCCAAGCCCTGCGACGCGATGTAACCGCTTACAAGCAGAATATGCTGTTCAACTCACGCGCCTTTCTGGTCTTCTTCCCTATCGTCGCGGTGCTGTATTTCGGCCTGCCGCAGCGCCACCGCGGGACGCTCCTGCTGATCGCCAGCTACTACTTCTACATGTGCTGGAAACCCGCCTACATCGTCCTGATCGCGGTTTCCACGGTCGTGGATTACTACTGTGCGCTGAAGATGGGGGCAACCACCGACAAGCGGCTTCGCAAGGCGTACCTTGTGGCCAGCCTTGTAGCCAACCTGGGGTTGCTGTTCGTATTCAAGTACCTCAACTTCTTCGGCTGGACGGTCAAGACGCTTCTCGGGTTCTCCGAGGTGGCCGCCGCCAGGCCCGTGCTCGATGTGTTGCTGCCCGTTGGGATATCCTTCTATACATTCCAGAAGCTCAGCTACACGGTGGATGTGTATCGAGGCGACCGCGAGCCGGAGAGGCGTCTGGGAACCTTCGCACTGTACGTGAGCTTCTTTCCCCAGCTCGTGGCCGGGCCCATCGAACGCTCAACACGGCTGCTGCCGCAGTTTGATCGGAAGGTGTCGTTCGACCCTCACCGCGTCACGGACGGGCTGCGTCTGATGCTATGGGGCATGTTCAAGAAGGTCGTAATCGCCGACATGGCGGCCCGGCTGGTCGATCCCGTGTATGGGGATGTGGCGGCCTACCAGGGCCCTGCGTTGACGGTGGCGACGGTCCTGTTCGCCTTCCAGATCTACTGCGATTTCTCCGGCTATTCGGACATCGCTATCGGCGCGGCGAAGGTCCTGGGCTTCGACCTGATGGAGAATTTCCACCGCCCCTACTTCTCCACATCGGTCCGAGAGTTCTGGCGGCGGTGGCACATTTCCCTCTCGACGTGGTTTCGCGACTACCTGTACATCCCGCTAGGAGGCAGCCGCGTCTCAGCCTGGCGGCACTATTTCAACCTCTTCACCGTGTTCTTCCTGTGCGGGCTCTGGCACGGGGCGAGCTGGAACTTCGTGGTCTGGGGGATGCTCCACGGCATGTACATGGTCGTCGGCGGCGCCACCGAGTCATGGCGAGGCCGCCTGGGCCGGGCCCTGGGCCTGGATAGTATACCGGGCCTCCATAAGGTCATTCGTGTGGCCATTACGTTCGCCCTGACGTGCTTTGCCTGGATATTCTTCAGGGCCCGCACCCTCGGCGACGCCTGGTATGTCATCAGGCATATTCCCACAGGCTGGTCCGATATCAGCGGAATAGCCATTTTGCCCACTCCGCTGGCACTGGTCATCGTGCTGGCCGCCATTGCCATCATGGAGACCGCTCATTTCATGCAGCGAAGCGGCCCCGTTCGTGAACGTCTGGCCGCCGGACCCGTTTGGGTGCGATGGGGCGCATACTACGCGGCCGTAATTGCCATCCTGCTTCTGGGCAGCGCTGAGGGACAGGAGTTCATCTACTTTCAGTTCTGATCCGGAATATGAAGACCTTTCTGCTGAAACTCGGTTTGTTCGCAGCACCCTTTGCGGTGGCCGTGGCCGTCGAACTGTTCGTATTGCCCCTGGACTGCTTTACGTTCAGGGTCTGGGAGGCGCTGAGCGTTCAGGGGACTTCCATCCAGACCGGGCAGTTCTATCCGAATCGCCAATTGCACAAAGCGGATGAAGTGGGTGATCTCCTGCGGTACACTCCGCTCGAGGTGCATAAAGACGTCCGATGGATCACCGATAAGTACGGTTATCGCAAGGCCAACACGGATCGGATCCCCGCCGTCGTAATCATCGGTGATTCATTCGCCGCCGGAGACGCCCTGAGCCATGAGCAGATGCTCTCGGAGGTCCTTGAAGACAAGCTCGGTGTGTCCGTCTATCCCCTCGCCCCGGCCAATATCAGGACCTACCTCAATGATCCGCGGTTCATCGAACACCCTCCGACAGCACTGATTATCGTCAGGACCGAAGCGGGAGCGGCCAACATTCGATCACCCCGTCGGGACGCCTACAAGCCGGCGATGGTCCGCCTCCGCCGCCGGCTCACGGACGTGGCCGTGGTGCGTGAGGCCGACGTCCTGTGGAACAGGCTCTGGAAGGCGAACATGCTGAACTACTCCCGGTCGCGGATTCGGGATGCAATGGGCCTCGGCCGCCAGGCCGTTCGTGGCGAGATGCCCGACGGCACCCCCACATTCTTCTCCCCTGCGATAGCTCCTTGGCACATCACGGACAGGCAGATCAACAGTATCGTACAGAGGTTGAAAGAGTGCCAGGCGATGTTGGCACAAGAGGGAACGACACTGATCTTCGTCCCTATACCCAGCAAGATGACAGTGTATGGCCGGTATCACCCCAACCCACAAAGGACGGACTCGTTGGAACGGCTGGTCGCTGCCGCGGCAAGTGCGGGGATTCCCACCGCTGATTTGCTGAAGGTGTTTGACGCGGAGGCGGCCCGGCCGGGCCACGAAATGCTCTACCACGTCGATGATTCGCACTGGGCGGCCGCGGCCGTGCGGTTGACGGCCGACTTGATTGTCCAGACCCTCGAAGCCATGCCCGACACACGAGGCCAAACAGAAGCCGGCGGCACTTCGCCGGGCGACAGGACCGCCATCCACGCGGATTAGTCGTCGAGGCGGTTGTCATTGAGAATCTGCTGAACGGCCGGCGAGGACATGACCTTTCTGACCAAGCGATTGCACTTTCGCGTGGTTCGGGAGCGAACGGTAAACTCCTGAGGATTGACCACTTGCGTGGCGTGGGCCAGGTGAAGCACATACCGGCTCATAACCGAAGGGGGCAACTCGATAGTCGCATAGCCGCGATCGACCAGTTCAAAGTACAGCTTCTTGCCGGCCGTGACGCCCTTGTCACGATCCATCAGGAACGACAGATTTTCCTTTTTCAGCACATCCGTTCGATACAGACAGCAAATTGTGCGGTTGTAATAACGGTGTTTACTCAACGGGTCCGGCACGCGCAGCAGTTTCCGCTTGAATGTCCGGATGTCCGTGGCCTGCTTAAGCCACATTCGCCAGCGAGGGATCAACTCCAACTTGCCCGAGCCCACGCAGGCGACCTGTGGGTCGCCCGCGAAATACCCTATCAAGTCGCTCAGCCATCCGTCGGTCTGCACGAACGTGTCCGAATGCATGGAGACGAAGAACTCAGTGCGGCAACGGTCCAGCCCCTCCTGCAGAGCAGCGGCATGGGCAATACCCCCCTGCTCGCCGGGCTCAGGACGCCGCTCGATAAGCCGTATCCACTTGAGCAACCGCAGATACTCCGTCGACGCATCCGCTGAGTTGTTATCGACGACTATGACCTCGCAGGGTATTCGGGTAAAGCGCCGGATGCTGCGCAGACACAGCCGCGTGAAATCCAACGTCTTGTAGTTGACGATGCAGAGGGTGGCGACGGGCTTTTCGGGCATGTTGGAGGGGTTCCGTCTATCGGTTGTCGTACATGGATTCGTAGTAGTTGCGATAGTCGCCGCTGACGATGCTGTCGAGCCAGTCGCGGGCGCCCAGATACCAGTCGATCGTCCGGGCCAGACCCTGCTCAAACGTGACCGACGGTTTCCACCCCAACTCCCGCATGATCCGCGACGCATCAATCGCATAGCGGCGGTCGTGGCCCGGTCGGTCCGTTACATGCCGGACCAGCGATTCCGGCTTGTGAAGGTGCTTGAGAATCGTCCGCACGACGTCGATGTTGGTCTTCTCGTTGCAGCCCCCGATATTGTACGTCCTGCCGGGTTCGGCCTGCGTCAACACCGTCCAGATGGCCGTGCAGTGATCATATACGTAGAGCCAGTCCCGCACCTGCATACCATCACCGTATACCGGCAGCGGTTTGTCGTTCAGGGCGTTGTTAATCATCAGGGGAATCAGCTTCTCGGGGAACTGGTACGGGCCGTAGTTGTTTGAACAGCGGGTGATGTTGCAGCGCAGGCCCCAGGTGTGGGCGAAGGCATGGATGAGGTGGTCGGCGGCGGCCTTGCTCGCCGAATATGGCGAATTGGGGCTCAGCGGCGTGTCCTCGATAAACAGCCCCTCCTTGCCCAGCGCTCCATAGACCTCATCCGTCGAGACCTGAATAAAGCGTTCGAGCCGATGCTCCCGGGCCGCCTCCAGAAGCGTCAGTGTACCAGCCACATTCGTCTCGATGAACACCTTCGGCTCGGTGATGGAGCGGTCCACATGGCTCTCGGCGGCGAAGTTGACGATGGCGTCAATCTTCTCGTCTTTGATGAGATCCGCCACCAAGGGGCCGTCACAGATGTCGCCCTTGACGAACTTGTGGTTTGGGTGCTCCAGGAAACTCGCCAAGTTCTCCAGATTGCCCGCATACGTCAACTTATCCAGGTTCACAACTAAGCAATCCGGCTGTTCGCCCAGAATCATCCGCACGAAGTTGCTGCCGATGAAACCCGCCCCGCCGGTTACGAGGATTCTTCTCATAGCTGCCTCACGAATGCCTCCAGGTCCTCCTGCCAGGGGCGGATCTCGTGCCCCAGTAGAGCCTGGATCTTTGCACAGTCAAAACGGCTATTCGGCGGACGTGCCGCCGGACTTGGGTAATCACTGCTCTTACAAGGACTTACGACACATGACACGCCCGCAGCAGCCACGATGCGGCGAGCCACCTCGAACCGACTGGCATACCCGCCGGCGGCGAAGTGGAACACGCCCGTCGGACGCAGACGAATCAACTCGACCATGGCCTCCGCCACGGCTGTCGTGGCCGTCGGGGAACCGATCTGGTCGTCTACCACGTTGAACGGGCCTCCGCCCCGGGCCCGATCCAGTATCTTGCGGACGAAGTTCACGCCGCCGCGGCCGTAGGTCCATTGCACCCGCGGGATACACGCACGGCAGCCGCTATTGAGCAGGAGTTGCTCGCCGGCCAGCTTGCTCCGTCCATACTCGCTGATCGGATGGGG
>DSDB01000382.1 GCA_011057845.1 Phycisphaerales bacterium
ACCCCGACAATCCCCAATGGGGCCCGTTGCACGCCGCCCACCACTGGGGCCGGCCGGAACTGGGCTACTATATCTCCACGGACCCCTTCGTCATCGCCAGACACGCCTCCATGCTCACCGATGCCGGGGTTGACGTCGTCATCTTCGATACGACAAACCCGCCCTTCACCTTCAAAGAGTCGTATATGGCCCTGTGCCGGCAGTTCCAGCAGATGCGCGACCAGGGCAACCGCACCCCCCGCATCGCATTCCTGGCCCCCTTCGGCGACCCGACCGTCACCGTCAACGCCGTCTACAACGACCTCTACGCGCCCGGTCTCTACAAGGACCTCTGGTTCCAGTGGAAGGGCAAGCCCCTGATCATGGCCGACCCGGCGTTCATCAAAGACCCGCAGATCCGGTCGTTCTTCACCTGGCGAAAGCCCATCCCCTCTTACTTCACCGGGCCAACCGGACCTGACCAGTGGGGCTGGCTGGAAGTCTTCCCGCAACATGGCTTCTACGACAGCGACCATCGCATCGAGCAGGTCACGGTCGGCGTCGCCCAGAACGCGGTCGGCCCGGAACTGTCCGCCATGAGCCATAAGGCCGGCGCCCGGGGTAGAAGCTGGCATGATGGGGCCCGCGACAGCCGTCCCGACGCCGTCGCCATCGGCCTCAACATCGCCGAACAGTGGAGGCGGGCGCTCGAACTCGATCCGTCGTTTATCTTCATCACCGGCTGGAATGAATGGGTCGCCGGTCGATTCAACAAGTGGTACAAGTACACCGGCGCCGACAGCTACTACCCCGACGCCCTGTTCGTCGATCAGTACAATCACGAGTACAGCCGCGATATCGAACCCATGGCCGCCGGCCACACCGACAGCTATTACTACCAGATGGTCGAATACATCCGCCGTTTCAAAGGCGTTCGCCGTCCCGCCGCCGCCTCGCCGCCGACCCGTATCGTCATCGACGGCGATTTCTCCGACTGGGCGGCCGTGGGCCCGGAGTACCGTGACACCATCGGCGATACCCTGCACCGCGACCATCGGGGTTATGGCGACACCCATTACACGGACACCACCGGCCGAAACGACATTATCCGCTGCAAGGTCGCCCGCGACAGCAATAGCCTCTATTTCTACGTCGAGACGCGGGACCCTCTGACGGCTTTCGCCGACCCCAACTGGATGCTCCTGTTTCTCGATACCGACGCTGATCCCAACACCGGCTGGCACGGTTACGACTACCTGGTGAACGCCCCTGTCATCGACGCGCAAACCACCACCCTCCGTCGGGCGACCCGCGGCTGGGATCTCCCAACCACCGCCCATATCCCGTATCGCTCCAAGGGCAACCAACTCGAACTGCAAATCCCCCGCCGCGACCTGGGCCTGGACGGCAACCGGCCCATCAGCGTCGACTTCCACTGGGCCGACAACATCCAGCGGACCGATGACATCACCCCGTTTGCCCTCTCGGGCGACAGCGCCCCCAACCGCCGCTTCAACTACCGCTACACGATCCATGGCCCCGGCGATAAGAACCCGTAGCGCCGCTACGTCAAACCCGTCTGCTGGAAAAAAGTGGTCCCGCAAGGACCTATAAAACCACGCTACATGCCGCCACACCATCCACGCACCCTCGTCGGTCCTATTTTCAACCTGCCGACTCATGACAAACCCTCTTCCTTGTGGTAGCATAACCGCCTCTGGCACCAGCCCGACCCGCCGCCATTCGTACAATGCAGGCATGGACGCCCACATGCGCCGTGCACGAAACGCCAAGAACAGACCTATGTCAACGAACGGAGTAGCCATGTTCAAGCGAATCGCTATCTTGACACTTCTGGCCGCCATCACCTTCGGCTCCAGCCTCATCGCCGACGAAAACACCGACAAGACCGACAAGGGCAACATCGCCGACGCCAACGAGACTGCAAAGAAGGAACTTCAACTCAAGGACCTTATCCCCGACAAGAGCCCCTTCGGCCCGACCGCCTCCGACATGGCCTTCTCCCATGACGGCCGCTACGCCGCCTATCTCTATCGACCCTATAAAGAACGCCGCCATGGCAGCGATCTGTACCTGTTCGACGTCGAGACCGCCGAGACCAAACGGATCACGATGGCCTCTGTCATGGCCGCATTCCAGAAGAACACGCGAGACGTCGTCGAGGACCGAAAGAAAAAGACCAAGGCCGAAGCCGACAAGCAGGCCTCCGACAAGTCCGATCCCAATACGCCACGTACCGATGCCGGCAAGGCGACCTCGGACGCCAACGACACGGTCGGTAAGAGTTCGGACAGCAACGACACAGGCGGCGATAAAGAACGCGAAAAGGACACCGACGACGAACAACGTAAACGCAAAGAACGAGGCGACTGGGTCACCGACAAGGACGCCGACGACGAGAAGGCCCCTCGATACGCCGGTATTGACTCGTTTACGTGGTCGCCCGTTGACCGGGAGATGTTGTTTCTATCGGAAGGCGATGTTTACCGTTATAACGTTGCCGACGGTTCCATCGCGCGCCTGACGCGCACGCGAGACCGCGAGAGCTCCGTCGAGTGGCTGCCCGACGGCAAGGGCTACACCTTCCGCCGGTCCAGGGCTTTGATGCGGGTCCTTTTCGGCAACGACGTCGAGAGGCAACTCGACCCGGCCTTTCCCAACGGCGATGAACTCAGCCATTACAGCCTCAGCCCGGACGGCGCCAAGATTGCCTTTCTGACCCGCAAGGAGGTCAAGTCCGGCCCCCCCAGCAAGGTCGAGATCGCCGACTACAAAGGCCGTCTGATGAAGGCCAGGGAGGTCGAGCGGCGCGTCTCCGACGATCCCCTGCCGGAACACGAACTGCGCGTCTACGTCTACCAGCTCAGTGACACCGCCGATGAGCAGGACCGTCTCACGGAGGTCTTCCTCGGCCACAGCCGGATGCCCAGTGACGAGATCAAGGCCCCCATCTGGTCCCCGGATTCCCGCCGCATGGCCTTTCTCGTCTACGAGCAGGACCCCGAACTCATCAAAATCTACGAGACCCGCCTGGATCCAGCCCCGCGGACGCCGTCATCGCCCGACAATGAAGGCAAAGAAAACACCACGAAGGACGCCGATACGGCCTCCGACAAACTGCCCGAACCTTCGAAGGCCCGTGAGATCTACCGTTTCCTGCACACCGGCGGCCCGAACACGCCCCGCCTCATGCGGATGTACTACCTGGCGGACAACCATCACATCGTCTATCTCAGCGAGCAGTCCGGCTTTCGCCATCTCCACTTGCTGGACTCGCTCTACGAGAGCACCCGTCCCCTGACACAGGGCCCGTTCGAGGTCTATCCCATCGACATCACCAGGGACCACAAGTGGATCTTCGTCCGCGCCACGAAGGAGAGCCCCTCGCAAATCGACGTCTACCGCGTCCATCCCGAGACCGGTGAAATGACCCGCCTGACGCAGGCCGCCGGCGTGCATACCGACCCGGCCGTCAGCCCCGACGGCACAAAGGTGCTCACGAACCTGGCCGCCTACGGGACCCTCAGAGAGCTGGTCTACATTGACGTGGATAAGCAAACGACCAAGGTCCTGACCGACTCGCATCCCGATGCGGCCCGCGAGTTCGCCAAACACAGCCCCGAGTTCTTCGATTACACCAACCGGCACGGACACCGCATCTATGGCATGGGCTTCAAGCCCGACAGCTGGAAAACGGCCGACAAGCGGCCCTGCCTCATCTACTTCTACGGCGGTCCGCTCGGCACGCAGAAGCAAGTCATCCAGGCCGCCTATGGGGAAAGCGTCTACGCCTTCCCCTTCTACATGGCCGCCAAACACGGCTATGTCGCCGTTACCATCGACCCTCGCGGCAACAGCGGCTACGCCGGCGTCTTTGAGAAGGCCAACTTCGACCAGGTCGGCAAGCCCCAGGTCGAAGACCTCGTCGACGGCGTCAAGTTCCTCACCGCCAACTGGGGCGTCGATCCCAACCGGGTCGCCATCCACGGCTGGAGCTTCGGCGGCTTCCAGACGCAGATGTGCATGTACACCGAACCCAATGTCTTCGCCGCGGGCATCGCCGGCGCCGGCCCGACGGAATGGGAGAACTACAACTCCTGGTACACCCGCCACGCCATCGGCCGCAGCGAACCCGGCGAAGCCACCCTCAAGAAATTCTCCCTGCTTCCGCTGGCCAGGAACCTCAAAGGCCACCTCCTGCTCGTCCACGGCGTCGAAGACTCCAACGTCCTCTACCAGGATACGGTCAAGGTCTACCGTGAACTCCTCAAGGCCGGCAAGGAAACGCTCGTTGAACTCTTCCTTGACCCGACCGGCGGCCACGGTCTTGGTGGCGACGTCAAGAAGCTTGCCCGTTACCGCAAGTATGAGCAGTTCCTGCTGCGCACCATAGGCTGCTACGAACCATCCGCCCCCGTTGAGATCAAACCCGCCGAGCAAGACAAATCGGATGCCCCCCCGACACAGGAAGACCAACCCCGCCGAAGAGGCCGCCGATCCAATCGACGCACGAACCTGCAAGCCCAATAGCCCATGCACAGCAGGGGCAGTCCCCCATGGCTGCCCGACAATCCCTACCCAATTCCCCAAACCCGCGTCATCCCCGCCCGACTACGCCGGTGGCCAGAAGCAGGATATACGCCCCGTACAGCACAAGGAACACGACGGCTTCCCAGCGGTCCAGCGTTCGCCGTCGTCCCGTAAACATCCACACAAAAAGCAGAACACTCGCCGCGACCAGCACACCCATGTCGAGATTCGCCCCCGCCCCAACAGGTACCGGCCGAATCACCGAGCTGACCCCAAGGATGAAGAAGATGTTGAAGATATTCGACCCCACCACGTTGCCCACCGCGATGTCGGCATTGCGCCGATAGGCCGCCGCGGCCGACGTTGCCAGCTCCGGCAGCGACGTGCCCACCGCCACAATCGTCAACCCGATCACCGTCTCACCCACCCCCAGAGCCGTCGCCAGCCGAACCGCCCCAGCCACCACCCACTTGCCCCCGACGACCAGAGCCGCCAACCCCACCC
>DSDB01000069.1 GCA_011057845.1 Phycisphaerales bacterium
CGTGCGAATCTGCGCCAGTGGAACTTTGTGGCTTCCATGTACGCCGGCGAGAGTAACGGCCTGCTCTGGATGTCCGCCCCCGGCACTCCGGGCTATTGGTTCGTCCGGTATATGAACCGAGACCTTCGCGACTGGAAGAAGAACAAGACATGGTTTTGCGCCTCGGCTGCCCAGCCAATCATCGACGAGCAGGACGTCACGCTGGCCACTTTCAACATTTATAACGCCTGGGGCATATTTGAAAAGGGCAACTGCCCGCCCAACGGCGTCGCCGGCAGCTACGGCTTCAACGGTTATTGCCTCAAACCACTGGCCACCGCGACTACGTACGCCACCTCCGGCACCTACGAGGGTGGTGTGTCCTTCAGCGAAGGCTGGCATAAGGTGGACAGCGTCCAGAACGCCAACAACGTCCCCTGGTTCACCGAGGCCCTGCGGTTCGACCTGTGGCCCTTGCCCACCCACGCCCCGGCCACCAACGAATTCGAGGCCTGGTCCGGCAACAACATGGCCCGCTGCTGCATCAACCGCCACCAGGGCTTCGTCAACACCGCCTTCCTCGACTGGTCCGCCCGCAGCGTCGGCCTCAAGGAACTGTGGACCCTCAAGTGGCACCGCAGCTTCAACACCATGGGCCCTTGGACCCAGGCCGGCGGCGTCGTGGGGTCCAACTGGCCCGAATGGATCCGCCGATTCACCGACTACTGATAACACCCAAAGGGGGTACAACCATGACAAGACGCCGACCCGACGCCTTCACACTCATTGAACTGCTGGTGGTTATCGCCATCATCGCCGTGCTGATGGCCGTCCTGATGCCGGCGCTGAATCGCGCCCGCGAACAGGGCAAGCGCGCCGCCTGCATGGGCAACCTCAAGCAACTGACCCTCGCCTGGATCATGTACGCCATGGACAACGACGACAAGCTCGTCAACGGCGACACGGAGGAGTACACGGCGATGTACCAGCCCGGCCCTGCCCTTTGAGAAATCCCACTACGGCGAACCGGCCTGGGTCAAGAAGGACTGGGCCGAGACGGGCATCGAGAAGCAGCAGGAGGCCATCCGCAGAGGCGCCCTGTATCCCTATTCCCGCGAGATCAAGCTCTATCGCTGTCCGGTCGCCCGCCTGAGCCAGGATGAGTGGCGGATGTACAACATCATGGACTCCATGAACTGCAAGAACTGGGACAGCATGGGCGCCACCATGAAGAAACGCCTCTCGAAGATCAAGAACCCAACCTATCGGGCGGTATTCCTCGAAGACGGCGGCACGCGGCGAAGCGCCCTCGGCGGCTGGACCGTGTACACCAATGAATACAAGTGGTGGGACCCCCCGCCGGTTCGCCATAGCGACGGCACTACCTGGTCGTTTGTCGACGGCCATGCTGTCTACCGCAAGTGGACGGACCAGCGGACCATCGTCTTCGGGTCCAAGGACCCACCGACCGCCTTCTCCGAAGTCCAGACCGGCAACGAGGACATCGCCTGGGCCGCCTATGCCTGCTGGGGCGAAGACTCCCGACTGCCCTGGCAACAATAACGCAACTATCTCACGCCCAACGCGACCCGCCGACGATAGACGGACTCACTTTCGCACGTCAAACGTTCGGTACCGCACATTGCCCGCCGCATCGGCCACCCGCACCGCGATCACGTGCTCGCCCGGCCTCAGATCCGTCACAACGATTCGGAAATCCTCCTGCCGCGTATCGAACACCAGATCCTCCGGCACGGTCCCGATCCAGTCGCTCTGGCTGTTGACCGTGTACTGCACCTCGCCAATCATGCTCAGCGCATCGACCACACGAAACGTCAGCGTCGCCGTCGAGCCTTCGACCTCCAGCGACGTCCGCCGGAACCGCGGGGCGGTATTATCCACGACAACCGGCTCGCTCACACGGCTGGCGGTCAGCTTCGTGGTGCTCGTGTTGCTCCGCTCGTCGTCGGCCGTTACGCGAATCTCGTAGCGGCCGTCCTCCACGGTCCGCCCGTCCCATTCGATATTGTCGGCGGTCAGGCCCTTGCGCATCTCAATCCAGCGGCTGCGTCCGCGAAGGCGGAAGTCCACGCGGTACACCAGCGTATCGCCGTTGCTGTCGGAAGCCCGCCACGAGACCTTGAAGAACCCGTCCTTGCCGGGCGCCTTCAGCGGCACTACGTTGACGGCCTCGACCCGCGGCGCGACGTTCGGCACCGTGTTGGCCACCGCCACCTCCCGGATCACCGGCCCGCGCGAGCCGTCGCCCCGCAGCACAAGCTTGTACTGGTAGAATCGACCCAGCGGGCCGGGCAACCGCACGGGGCCATCGACCGGCCGCAGCCGGCTCCATGGCGAAAACGCCGGATCGTTCACATCCCCCACGTTGCCCATGCGCGACGCCGCCAGCACCGTGCAGCCCTCCGGGATATCCGCCTCGATCTGCAGCTTGCCCCAGTCCGCCGGCTGGCCGGCGTCGATCAACTCCGAGAGGTATTCGCCCTCGGACCTCAACCGCCCGGACAGTTTCACCAGCCGGGCCGGATTGGCCGTACCGACATAGACCTCCCGCCCGGCCGTCGCCACGGCCGTGATCTGCGATGCCTGCTCATCCTCAAAGACAATCGACGACGTCTCCGAAGTCGGATGGACCCGGTACAACCGTGCCTTGTTGCCCGTGCCCACGAGCAGATCCTGCTCCTGCGCCGCCAGATTGAAGAACACGGCCACCTCGCGGAACACGTCCTTGACGAACCCGCGCCCCGTAATCCGATACACGTAACTGCCCCGTGGCGGCGGCGTCATCGCGGCCGGCAGGGCGGCCCGAGCCGGCGCGGCCTCCTGCGTCTTCTGGCCGGAGTTGGCGATCTCCAGCGTCCGCCCGCCGCTCATCTGCTCGGCGCCGCCGTCGCCGCCCTCATCCGGGGCGGCCTCCACGTCCGGCCGACCCGACGACGGGCTCTGGGCCGCGAACCGCGACTGTGTCTCGACGATCTGCGCCGACGTCGTGGCCGCATACAGCTCATCGGGGCCGGCGACCAGCAATGCCGTAACCTCCGGCTGGTCGCTGTCGAACAGCACCGTCGCCGTCTTTGCCTGTGGGTCGATCCGGTAAATCAGGCCCCGCGTATCGCTGCCGGCGTAGACAATCCCTTTGTCATCGATGGCCAGCGAGAGGATCCCCTTGTCCGGGCTGTCGTAGATAACCTCCGGCGCGCCGCCCGCCGAGTCCAGCCGGTACACCTTGCCCTGCGGCCCCGTGCCCAGGTAGATATTGCCCGCCTTGTCCACGGCTATCGCAAAGATGTAGCGCGCCCCGCCCGGCTCGAAAATCACCTTCAACTGCCCATCCTCCAGGCGGCACAACCGGCAACTCTTGCCGCTGATGCCCACCAGCAGCCGACCCGAGGCATCTTGCCCCATCGCAAAGATATGCTCATTCGACAGATACTCCTTCTGCTCCACCACCGCCCCCGGCCGGTTCGCATCACCCGCCGCCTCGCCCGGGCCGTTGGCATCGCCCGCCTGCTCAACCGGGGTGGCATCCCTTCGCACAGCGAAGGGATGGTCTGGACCAGCCTCTCCCTTTCCGCTATCCGACACCGGATAGATTCTCCGCAACCGCCCCGCCCGATACTCGTACACGCCCCCGTTCGGACTGGTCCCCACGTACACCGTATCCCCGCTGACCCACAGGCAGTTGATCGACCAGACATCCGCGAACGCAGCGACCAGCACCTCGGTCGCCGGGCCCAGTTCCAGCGTCCCCCGCGATCCCACCACGACGCCGTCCGTGCGGCCCTTGAGCAGTTCCGCGCGCTCCCGGTGCCGCACAATCCGACTCGTGACGGCCCATGCCTGCCCCCAGGGGCCCCCCAGCGCAAGGGCCGCCGCCATCAGTCCAACCGCCAATCTCATCTGTCGCCGTTCAAGCCTCATATCATCCCTTTGACGCTACTTCTCCACGGTAATCTCAACTACACTTCTATCCAGAACCACCGCACCGATATCGCGGCTGTCCTGGACCCACTGCCGATACGGCAGCATCGTCAGCGTCCGTCCCGGGCTCTGCATGACCAGGGCTTTGGTCGCCGGCAGGTCCGGTAACTCCTGCGTCTCGACGGTCACGCCGCCGGCCGGCAGCATCAGGATGCAATACAGCCGGCTGCGCTCGATATTCAGCAGGTCGTTCAGCGCCGTCATCAGGCCCTCGATGCTCTGCGCCACCAGCCGGTGCGGCGCATTCTTGCGGAGGAAATCCTCATATCCATACGCCCCGCAGACCAGTATCCCGTATTTACCCGGCTTGAGATTCTCCGGAACGGCCATCTCAAACCGGTGCCTCCGCTTGCCCGCCAGGACCGATTCGACAATCACCTCCACCGGTACTCGTTGCCCGGGGCGGACCTGCGTGTCCGCCACCTCCACCGACCATATCCGCGAGACCATCGTCCGCGGCGTCACGGTCACCTCGAAGTCAACGGACTCAACATCCAGAATCTCATAGGGGTTGTTCATCACCATCTCGATGATCCCGCCGACCTCCGCCATCGCTTCCGACAGGGCCGAGCCCGTCGATACATTGGCGAACTTCACGCGCCGGTCCCCCGCAAGGCCGATCGACGCCCGGTAGGCGACGCTGTGCTCCGGCGGCAGATCGCCCATCCGAAGCGCCGCTCCCGACACCGCCGCCCGCACCACTGCCGCCGTCAGCATCCGGTTCCGCGCCACGCGGCATTCATAGCGCCGCGGCGCGACGTCGTTGAACCGATGCACCGTGATCGTCAGCGGAAAGCTCCCGGCCTCGACGCCCATCCGCCCCACGACCGCCGAGGCTGCATCCTGACGCAGCGCCCCAATGGTGCGACCCACGCTGGCCAGCTTGAACGACCGCTCCAGATTCGAGACCACCGTATGGACCCGGCCGGTCGCTATCGGCAGGTCCACATCGCCATAGCCCAGGAAACCATGCCCGAAGCCATAGACCGTATCACCCACAACCTCCGTTACCGTGCCCTGCACGCTGATGGAGATATC
>DSDB01000203.1 GCA_011057845.1 Phycisphaerales bacterium
ACGGCACTTGCCCATCCTACCCCTTTCCGGGGTGCGACGGTCCGTCCGTATCGAGTAAGAATGATTCGCCAGGTCATTGAAATGTCCTCCAGTCAGCCCGACGGGCGACGGTTTTGGGCTTTGGGCTTTGGTTTTGGGTTTTCCGTTTCAGCTTTTTGGTTTCTTTTCGATAGCGATCAGATCCGTTCGCGTGCGACCGTCCTGGGTGATTCTCGAAAGCGTATAGACCGTCCCATCTTTTCCGATGGCGATGGAGTTGACGTAAGCGGGTCGGTGGCCGTTGGCGAAGAAGATCGCCCCATGGTCGGCGTACCTGCCTGATGGAATGTCATACGTGATCAGGTGCAGATTCTCGATGCCCTTGGATTCGCCCATCGCGGTGCTACTCTTGCCGCGCACCCGTTTGCCATCCACGTAGACAGGCCCACCCGTCAGATAGTACAGCGTGCGGCCGTCGGGACCCAGCGCAAAGCCCAGGTAGCCGTAGCTGAACTGGTCGAACATGCCGCTTCGCTTGGAGGGCAGGGAGGTCAGCCGCTCCAGCACCTCGACGCGCGGGACCGCCGGATCAAACCGGAACAGATACCCGGAGTTGCCGTGTACGCCGTAGACGACCTTCTGGTCATCATGCCAGACAGTTTGTCGCCAGTTGTAGCCCATGTGGCCGGGCGAGGTCGGGTCGTAGAGCCCGAAGTAATCTTTCTTCATATCCTCGTCCGCAACCTTCTCGATGGCGTCCCGGTCGTAACGGTATCGAAGGATGTCGCCGTCGCCGGTGGTGAAGTAGGCCGAACCGTCGCCGGGGTCGACCACGAGGCTGCGGCAGATGGTGCGGTATTCCTGTCCCTTGCCGTCTTCGCCCAGCTTGGCGGTCAGACCGAGGTCCCGCAGCTCCCGCCGGGTCAGATCATACCGGATGAAACGGCCGGTCGGCCAGGTCAGGCCGTAGAGCCGGCCGCGGCGGGTATCCATCCCCATCGTGAGAATCCCCTCGCCGCGGGGCGCGACGGCCAACTCTTCAAAGGTGCCGCCGGCCATGTCATAAGCAAGGAAATGCCCGCCCGGATAGGGCTTGTAGCCGGCCGGGGGGATACCGATCTTCTCCATCCCGTCGATGATGGAGTAGTAGCCGACGTGCGTGGCGAAATAGAGCTTGCCCTCATGCTCTACGAAGTTCACGTGCGACTTGCCCTGGGCGATGGTCCGCAGCCCCTTCTCGCCGCAGGCCTCCGTCAGGTCGCCCACGTGCCGAATCGAGTCGGTGGCCGGGTCGTAGCAGTACATCTGTGCCCCGGTCTGATATGATTCCGAAGACAGGACATAGTAGATCCGCCCGTCGCTGCCCGTACCCATCCCGTTGTAGGTATCGTGCGCCAATTCGAAGCCCGAGTTATACGTGCGCGCCGTCAACCTCGCCGGCTCGTCGGCCCGGACCGGCCCACAAACACACCCAATCAGGGCAAAACCGACCCATACAGTCAACCGCTGAAACTTCTTTCCTTTCGCTGCATCCGTCATCCTGAGCACCCCTTTGCGTTCTGTTGTCTGAACGGGCTTGTGATATGCCCTGTTGAAACCTGCGCCTTGGTCGACCGGCGTTTGTGTCACGGCTACCCGGTGCGATCACTTGAACCGGCCGAGCGACCGCACATAGGCCACCGAGTCCTCGATGTCCTTTTCGATTTGTTCCTGCGTCCTGTCGATCCCCTCAACGCCCTCAATCTCCATGACCAGCGGCCCGCTGTAGCCATGTTCCCTGAGAATGCGCAGCACGCCGGGAATATCCACGACGCCCTTGCCCAACGCCGGGAAGTTCCACACACGATACTGCCCGTTGTGATCCTTCAACTCGACCGTGGCGACGTAATCGATGATCTTTTGCAACTCCGTGGGCGCATCGGTGTCCCGGTTATAGAAGTGGATGTTGCCCGCGTCGAAGTTGACCCGCACATGGGGGTGGTCGATCCGCCGCATGGTCTCAAGGTGCACATCGCCGTTGGTCCCCAGATCGGGGTGGGTCTCAAGGACGATAGTCACGCCATGCGTGCGGGCGATATCCCCAGCTTGCCGCAAACGCTCGTAAATCACCTGTTTATCAGCCTCGTGCCGTCCGGCCGAGAGGAACATGTACTTGACGCCCATCCGCTCGCAAGTCCGCAGTTGGGCGGCCAGGTCGTCGACACATGCCGGCTGCGAGAGATCCGCGCGGCCGCCCATGACCACCGCCGTCAGCCCGTGTTCGGCCAGGCGGCGGCCGACGGCCTCAACCTGGTCCGGCGGCGGCACTCGGATAAACACGTGGCGGACGCCGATGGACGGCAGATGGCTCCACCCCGCCTGCTCATACTTTCCGTAATTCGACAAACGGCAGGCCAGGACGCTGCTGTCCTGGTCGGTGCTCGGCCGCGTGGCCGCACATCCGCCGATCATCGCAGACCCCAGAATGCCGAGCACTGCAACCGCCGCAAGTGAGAAGCTCTTGTGTCTCGTCAGATACGCCATGGCCGGGTTGCCCACCGATGAACCGATCCGGTTTCAGCACGTTTCCATTGCACGTTTGCCGCAGGTGCCAGCCTACCCGATGCGCCCTCGCAAGACAAGGCTCTCGCAAACGCACCTTCATTGAGACGGCCCGTCCGTCTTTACGAAGTAGTACAGCACAGCCCGCTTGTCCTGCCAGTTCGCTGCGATTGGACCGGGTCTCGGCCAGCGTCCAGAGACCTTCGCGGGTCGGGCAAAACCGCACTTTGTAAACACCTCCGGCCGCCGAACCCTTGCCGTCGCCTCCTGCTCTTGTGTGTGGGAAGTAGCACGAGCATCCTGCCCGCCAGTCCCACGGGCGTCAACGTAGCACGGGCATCCTGCCCGTGAGTCCCACGGGCGTCTCGCCCGTGGAACAGGGTAAATGGCAGGGCCAAGCCTGGCCTGAGCGAAGCGAATGGGATGCCCATGCTACGACACACCGGCTTCGCCGTCGCAGGGTCATGGCCTGCCGGGCGTCGGAGCAGCGGACCGCCAGTTGGCTACGTCGTTTCCGTAAAGGGCTGGGCCCTTGCGATGCAAGCTGTGGCCGGCCCCATCCGCCGCGGCCGGCCACGGATCGCTTCCCAGCGGGTGCGAGCCGTCGCTGTAATTGACACGGTCAACCCGAATGTAATAGCGGATGCCGCTGCCGTCCACATCGCCAGGCATGGAGATTTCCACCTTCTCGCCGGCGTTGTCAAGGTTGCCGGATTCATACGGCAGCATCTGTACGCCGACCGGCGGCGTACCATAGCACGCAGTAAATGCGGCCGCATCCTTGACCACCAGCAGATAGCCTCCGGCCGGTATCGTGACCGGCGAAACCGACGGAAACGTCAATTCGATACCATCGGTGAACTTCCACGGCTGTGAGGTGATGTAGTCGTAAAGCGTTACAGACGAAGAAGTTATGTTATGCAGCTCGACGTATTCCTCGTTCTGGTTACCGCTGGGCGGGTTGTACATGATCTCGTTGATGACAATCGGGCCGACCAGGGGGTAGGCATTGGCGGCGCCGGGAGTCGGGCTGCTCATGGCAACGAAATTGAACGAGCCGTCGCTCTTGCGGTATCGGCCCAGCGTTACGCCCGTGGCCGAGGCCCCGAAGTCCTCATAATTTCGGTAGCCCGTCAGCACACCATCGATCGCCGAACGCAGGACAACTTCTTCGCCGTTCTCGCTGAGGGCGAAAGGCACAACGACACCTGGGTCCGTGCTGGCGGCGCCGAAGTGGAGGTTCTCGTAAAAGACGATATAGCCGCCGGCTGGGAGGATCGTTCCGATGGGAATACGGTATTTCATTCGGCTTGTGTCGCTGCCGTCGTTATCGGAGAGATACCAGCCGCCGATGTTGATCATCTGGCCGGTGGTGTTGTGCAGCTCGATCCAGTCGGACGCCTCGGCGTGGGAGTGGGCCAGGACCTCGTTGATCACGATGGCCCCGGGTTCAGGAACCACACCGGAATCGTCGAACCCCGGCGAGCCTCCGACCATGGCGCTGGGCCGCCAGGCGGACTTGTCGGACCATGCATTTGGGGCGGCTTGTGGGTCCCTGATCGTCAGCGAGAAACCCGCCCCATCGGTTATGGCGTACCAGCCGTCCTTGTAGCGGAAATCGTGAATCGTGGCGCCGACCGCGTCGACCAGTTTCAGCCGCTCACCACTGTTGTCGAGCTGGCCCGTGTACCGGCCCGCAATGACGGCCGCCAGGCTCACGTCCATTGAGACCAAGGTGTCCGGATTCGATGCGACAAGGACGTATTGACCCGGCGCCAGCAGCCGATCGCCGAAGGTAAAACGCACCCCGTTGGTGAAGCGGACCTGGTTGAGGTTGATCGTAGCGCCCCCGATGTTGGTCAGTTCGATGTATTCGAGGTCCTGCGCCGTCCACGAACTGCCGGCGGGCGGCTCGGCGGGATGATACATCAGCTCGGTGATCCGCAGGCTCTCGGCGACCGGGCCGGCCGCGTAGACGGCCTCGTGGACCGGGCTCCATTGCGCCCCGCTGAGCACACGTGCTTTGACGACGGTTGTCTGCTCGATCGGGACCGGACCGGCATAAGGCAGGGCCGATGGGCTGATTGAGCCGGCGGCCAGGCCGCCCGTGCCGCCGACCAGTTGGGCCGAAAGCAGAAAATCGGTGCTGGCCGCCGTGTAATTCAGCGCGTGGATGGCCAGGATGTTGTCGCCGGGATGCAGAAGGCCCAGCCAGGACGAGAGGTCGAAACTCTCCAGGAGAACGGCCAGCGAATCATCGTGGCTACCGAGGGCGCCGGAATTCCATTGCAGCGTCTCCGGGGCCGTGCTCGTCTTGCAGACCAGCGTGCCGTTGATATAAGCCGCAAAGCCGTCGTCGTAGCGGACGTTGAGGCTCAGCCAGGTCAGGCCCGCCAACTGCCCGGCCGTTGTGGTAAATGGAATGCGAATGTAGCAGGTCTGGTTTGTGTTCCGCATCGCGATGACATTGATGGAGAAATACGGCTCGTA
>DSDB01000331.1 GCA_011057845.1 Phycisphaerales bacterium
CCCGGTGGCCCGCGTGCAGCACTGGATGGACCTGACCGGCGTGCTCAGCGTCGCGCCGTGGGCCGCCCGGCCGAAGTTCATCGAGGGCGTGGACAGGCCGCAGCCGCTGGTTCACCTGATCAACGGCGGCCAGGACATGTTCAAGCTGCTGGGCCGGCGCTGAGCACGCCTGTCACGGCCTGACAGGCTGAGCGGAGCCGAGCATCTCTCTACGGCGGGCCCCGCGGTGCTTTCGCATCAGGTCGATGAACTCATTGAACAGGTATGCCGAGTCGTGCGGGCCGGGCGAGGCCTCCGGATGGTACTGGACGGAGAACGCCTTGAGCTTCTTGCACCGCAGCCCCTCCAGCGTGTGGTCGTTAAGGTTGATGTGCGTCAACTCGACGTTCTTCGAGCCAAATGAACCGATATCCACGCAGAAGCCGTGGTTCTGGCTGGTGATCTCGATCTTGCCGGTTCGCAGGTCTTTCACCGGGTGATTGGCCCCGCGATGGCCGAACTTGAGCTTGTAGGTCCGGGCCCCCAGCGCCTGCGCGAGCAACTGATGCCCCAGACAGATGCCGAAGATGGGGACCTTGCCGAGCAGCTCACGGATCATATCGACCGCATACGTCACGGGCGCAGGGTCCCCGGGGCCGTTGCTCAGGAACACGCCGTCCGGCCGGCGGGCCAGGACTTCCTGCGCGGTGGCTTGCGCCGGGACAACGGTCACCCGGCAGCCGTGCGAGCAAAGCAGCCGCAGGATGTTCTGTTTGATGCCGAAATCGAAGGCAACCACGTTGTACGGAGCTCCGGATCGCGGCCGCCGGCCTGTGGACGCATCGGCCTGTCCCGGCGAATCGAGGGCCGGATGTCCTTGATAGGGATCGAAGACGCCCTCGGTCCACTCGTAAGGCTCCCGGCAAGAGACCTTGCCCGCGATATCCCGGCCCACCAGACCCGGGTATTTCTCCAGTTCGGCCGCCAGTGCCGCGATATCCAGTTCCGATGAGGAGATAATCCCCCGCATGGCCCCGGCCGTGCGGATGTGCCGCACCAGCTTCCGCGTGTCGATGCCTTCGAGCCCGACGACACCGCAGGCCTTGAGGTAGTCATCCAGCGAGCCGGTGCTGCGCCAGTTGGACGGATACCGGCAGCTCTCTTTCACGATGAAACCATGCGCGAACACCCGGCGGGACTCGACATCGTCGGCGTTCGTCCCGTAGTTGCCGATCAGCGGATACGTCATCGTCACGATTTGTTCGTAGTACGACGGGTCCGTCAGGATTTCCTGATACCCCGTCATGGCGGTGTTGAAGACGACCTCGCCGCACTTATACCCCGATGCGCCGACGGCCGAGCCTTCGAACACCGTCCCATCTTCGAGCAGCAAAACAGCTTTCACGCCAGTGTTCCTTCCTACCGGTAGTACAGTTGTATGGGCTTGACGGTCATCTTATGGTTCTTCAACGCCGCAATCGCCTTGGTCACCGCCGCGGCCCCGCGGATCGTCGTCGTATACGAGACCTGCCGGTCCAGGGCGGTCCGCCGAATCAGGAACGAATCGACAATGGACTGCTTGCCGACGGTCGAGTTGATGATCAGATCGATCTTGCCGTCGATGACGTAGTCCACGATATTCGGGCGGCCTTCGACCATCTTGAACACGAACTCCGACGGCACGTTGTTGCGGATCAGCTCCATACACGTACCCTTGGTCGCCAGGATCTTGAACCCCATCTGGTGCAGTTGCCGCGCGATTTCCACCGCCCGCGGTTTGTCGGCGTCCCGCACGCAGATCAGGGCGGTCCCCGACGTCGGCAACATGTTGCCGGAGGCGATCTGGCTCTTGGCGAAGGCGATGCCGAAGTCCTCGCTGATGCCCATCACCTCACCGGTCGAGAGCATCTCCGGGCCGAGAATCGTGTCCGTCCCCGGGAACTTCATAAACGGAAAGACCGCTTCCTTGACCGCGTAGTGTTTTCGCACGACCGGCTCGGTGAAACCCAGCTCCTCCAGCGTCATCCCCGCCATGACCTTGGCGGCCAGCTTCGCCAGCGGCACGCCGATGCTCTTGCTCACGAACGGGACCGTCCGCGAGGCCCGAGGGTTGACCTCCAGGATATATAATTCGTCATTCTTGACCGCGTACTGGATGTTGATCAGGCCGCGGACCTTCAACTCCAGGGCCAGCAGCTTTGTTTGACGCTCGATCTGGGCCAGCATCGACGGCCCAATCGTCATCGGCGGCAGGCAGCACGCACTGTCGCCGGAGTGGATGCCGGCCTCTTCGATGTGCTCCATGACCCCGCCGATCACCACGCGATTGCCGTCGCAGATAGCATCGACATCCAGCTCCGTCGCGTCGTCAAGGAACTTATCGATCAGGATCGGGTGCTCGCCGGAGACCTCAATGGCGTTGGCGACGCAATTCTTGAGCGATTCCTCGTCGTAGACAATCTCCATCGCCCGTCCGCCCAGCACGAACGAAGGTCGAACCAGCAGGGGGTAATCGAGCCGCCGCGCGATCCGCAGCGCCTCCTCGTAGGTCCGCGCCGTGCCGCTGAAGGGCTGGCGCAGCTTCAATCGGCTGACGAGACGATTGAACCGCTTGCGGTCTTCGGCCCGGTCGATGCTGTCCGGACGGGTGCCGATGATCTTGACACCGGCCTTCTGCAGCGGAACCGCCAGCTTCAGCGGCGTCTGTCCGCCGAACTGCACGATCACGCCGTCGGGCTTCTCCGTCTCGACGATCGACATCACATCCTCGAACGTCAACGGCTCGAAGTACAACCGATCCGACGTGTCATAGTCGGTGCTGACCGTCTCGGGGTTGCAGTTGACCATGATGGACTCGATGCCGATCTCCCGCAGGGCGAACGCCGCATGAACGCAGCAGTAATCGAATTCGATGCCCTGGCCGATGCGGTTGGGCCCGCCGCCGAGGATCATGGCCTTGCGCATCTTCGTCGGATGGGCCTCGCACTCGGTCTCGTAGGTCGAGTACAGATACGGCGTCGTCGCCGCGAACTCGGCCCCGCAGGTATCGACGGTCTTGTAGACCGGCCGGATACCCTGATCCAGCCGCTGCTTGCGAATCGCCGCCTCGCCGGCCCCGGCCAATGCCCCCAGGTGTCGGTCGCTGAAGCCGTATTCCTTGGCCTTGCGCAGCCTGGCGGCGTCCAAGCCCGCCGGTCCGCCGCGGCGGATGTCTTTTTCCATCTCCACGATGTCGCGGATGTTGTCCAGGAACCACGGGTCGATCTTCGTCAGGTCGAACAACTCCGCCGTGGACAGCCCGCGGCGTATGGCCTCGGCCACGTACCACAGTTTATCCCAGCAGTTGGTGCGGAGCTTGTCCTGGATTTGCTGGGTGGACAGGTCCGCCGGGATGTGGCGGCCGTCGAGCGAATAACGGTCGATCTCCAGCGACCGGATGGCCTTCTGCATCGACTCCTTGAACGTCCGCCCGATCGCCATCGCCTCGCCCACGGACTTCATCTGGATCGTCAATTCCGGTCTCGTCCTGGGGAATTTCTCGAACGTGAACCGCGGCCATTTCGTCACGCAGTAATCAATCGTCGGCTCAAAGCACGCCGGCGTCTTCTTCGTGATGTCGTTGGGTATCTCATCGAGCGTGTAACCGACGGCCAGCAGCGAGGCAATCTTGGCGATGGGAAAACCTGTCGCCTTCGACGCCAGGGCCGAGCTGCGCGAGACCCGCGGATTCATCTCGATCACGTAGAGCCTGCCGTTGGCGGGGTTGACGGCGAACTGGATGTTCGAGCCGCCCGTCTCGACGCCGATGGCGCGAATGATCTTCAACGACGCATCCCGCATGACCTGGTATTCCTTGTCGGTCAGGGTCTGCGCCGGGGCCACCGTAATGCTGTCGCCGGTGTGAATCCCCATCGGATCGAGATTCTCAATCGAGCATACGATGACCACGTTGTCCTTGCGGTCGCGCATGACCTCCAGTTCGTACTCCTTCCATCCGATGACCGATTCCTCGACAAGCACCTGGCTTCGCGGACTCAGGTGCAGCCCCCAATGGATGTACTTCTCGTATTCGGCCATGTTGTAGGCGACGTTGCCGCCCGTGCCGCCCAGCGTATAGGACGGCCGGATGATCGCCGGGAACTGAATCTCCTCGATGATCTTGCGGGCCTCGGCCCAGCTATGGGCGTAGCCGCTGCGGGGAACCTCCAGACCACATTGCTCGATGGTCTTCTTGAACCGGTCCCGCTCCTCGGCCCTCTTGATGACGCTGAGCTTGGCCCCCAGAAGCTTGCAGCCGTATTTCTTGAGCACGCCGCTCTCGGCCAGCTCCACGGCGGTATTAAGGCCCGTCTGTCCGCCCAGCGTCGGCAGCAGGTGGTCCGGCCGCTCGCGGGCGATGATCTTCTCCACAATTGCCGGCGTAATCGGCTCGATATACGTGCGGTCGGCCATCTCCGGGTCGGTCATAATCGTCGCCGGATTGCTGTTGACCAGGACAACCTTGAATCCCTCCTGACGCAGCACCTTGCACGCCTGCGCGCCGGAGTAGTCGAACTCGCACGCCTGCCCGATCACAATCGGGCCCGAGCCGATGATGAGAATCTTGCGTATGTCCTTGCGTTTCGGCATGGCGGTTTTCCTTGTGTGCTGTCTGCGCCTGCACTACCTGCGGTTCGGCGTTCGTGAGATTCCTCCGATACATCAGCGCAGCCATCGGTCTATGGCCGCGGCGGCGGATCGCCCACTATCGATAGCCCGTACAACCAGAGAGGCGCC
Source organism: Phycisphaerales bacterium (assembly GCA_011057845.1). Classification (GTDB taxonomy): domain Bacteria; phylum Planctomycetota; class Phycisphaerae; order Sedimentisphaerales; family Anaerobacaceae; genus UBA2266. Next base: position 4,756 of record DSDB01000331.1, read on the forward strand.
GCTTGCGGCGTCGCCGGCAGCGAAGACCCACGGTTCGCTGGTTTGATACTGGGCCGCCACTATATTGCCCGAGCCGTCAAGTTTCAAGCCCAGATTCTCAACCAGCCCTTCATGGACGACATGAACGAACCCCATCGCCAGCAGGACCAGATCGGCCCGCAGCGAGAAATCGGTTCCGGGCAGCTCCTTGAGCTTCCAGCCGTCGCCCTGGCGGACCCATTCG
>DSDB01000126.1 GCA_011057845.1 Phycisphaerales bacterium
ACAGGCGACTCGGGAGGGGATGATAGCAGGTGTAGCGGGCCGGTCAAGGGTGCGGGATCGGACGCATGACACTTATTGAGCCACGGACCAAGCACCGGCGACGGCCATACGTATTTGCCATGTGCTCGCTGTACTCATCAGCGGTTTGGCGGGCCGACTGAAACTCCGCGATAAGGCGGCAAGCAGACGCGCCGCGAGAAAGGTCCGATAGCGGCCTCCCTATTGCGGCTGCGATGGTACGCGGCTTGCGGTGAAGGTGATTTGAAACCGTTGGCCTTCTTCAAAATCACCTCGGATGGGCAGCGCCTCGCCGCGGTTGCCCTTCATGGGCAGTAGCTCGTTGCGCATGGCCACCAGGATGAAATTGTCGCCGATGACCGGTTCCAGCTCGGCGCCTTCAATGATGCGGACATCATGAATGCGGTGCGGCAACAGCTCAATGACCGGACGGTTATCCCAATCGCTGCGGACGTGAGTTTCGATGGTGAAGCGGTAGTGTCCGTCTTTCTCCTTGACCGTCTGCGTCCAGGGCAAGGGGCGTGGCGGTATGCGGACGGGCCATGCGGGGTCGCCGTAGAGCACGACGGTATCGCGGTCACCGGGCAGTCCCCGATGCGAATCAGCGGCGGCATCGGTGTTGAGGTTGCGTTTCTCCAACTCGTGGATCAGAGCCAGGCCGTTGGCGTAGTGGGCCTCCGCAAGGGTGAAGCGGCCGGCCTGAAGCTCGCTGAAATAGTCCTTGACGCCCCAGCCACCGTAGCCGTTGCCGGTGGGAATGGTGTAACCGAGCATCTGACGGACGCCGGCCGATCGCATGAGGGCCAGGGCCATACACTGGCGGTCGGGGATATGAGCGATAAGACAATTGCCGATGGCCAGATGGACCTTGGGATTTGGCGAGGCGACGTCGTAACGGCGGCCCTGTGTATCGACGGCGTAGAGTCCGGCATCGTCGCACTTGAATACGCCGCTGCGATAGCCGTAGCCCGGTAGCCAGTCGCGCTCAGTGGCGTGGCCGCTCGTGATGAATACGTCGGGAGCCTCTTTGTTGAGAGCGTTGACGATCATCTCAGTGGTGTCCGTGGGGCAGGACATCTTCTCGATGCCGGTGGCGCTCTTTCTCCAGTAGGTGTTCGGTTCGAGTTCGTTGAACATGACGCCTGCGTCGTATGAGTCCAGCGGGGCCCCGACGGTGGCGGTCAGGAGTCGGCCGGCGACGAGCGGTTCGTTGCAGCGGGCGACTTGCAGGGCGTTGCCGGCATCGTAACCGGTGAGGATCCCCCAGATAACATCGGTATACGGATCGTCGTCGAGCCGACGGGTCAGACGATGTACGTCGCGGACAAACTCACGTGTGGCTTGTTCCGGCGTGCAGATGAAACACGCGTACCGGGGGAAAATCGCCCGGAGGCCGGCCAGGACTTTCGCAATGTCATCGTCCCAGGTCACGATCTTGCCATTGTGCCTGCTCAGCAGCGTCTCGGCGACCGGCCTCCAGTTCGGGTCCGCGAACGTCTCTTGGTGGATGACGACGGCATACGACCCGTCCGTCGCCCGAGCGGGCCGCAGACACACACTCACCAGCACGGTCCCCAGAACCGCCACATTCAACAACCGCATCTTCGTAAGTCCCATCATGGATATCCCCATCGGCGGTTATCACGGCCCGTCACCGTGAGGTTTCGGTTTCCATGTCGGTCAACGACGCCGCGGAATAGCTGTTGCTTGCGGAATCACGCCCGGGAGCGGACTGTAAAAAGGTGGCGAGATTGACCTTCCGGTTTCTCAGACCCAGCTTGCGACGGATGTTTTCGCGGTGGCGCCGGACGGTCGCCGCGGAGATACACCGCAACTGCGCAATCTCCTTATTCGACAGGCCGTTACGAATCATCGTGCTAACGGCGATTTCGACCGGGGTCAACTGAACATAGTCCCGCGCCATCTGAGTCAGGAACGGGGATGCAATCTCCTGGAGGCTCTGCCGCAAAAGCGTGACATAAGACCGCTGACGCCCTGTTACCTCCAGCTCCAGCTCGAAAACGATCGGCATGATGATTTTCTGAATGTTGGCCAACACGGATGCCCGGATGGCCTGCTTCTCGTCCTCCAGCCGGGCCAGCACGGCCCGCAGCGCGATGTTACTCTCCTGAAGGGCTTGATGTTCCATCTGGATCGTCCGGTGGGCGTCGCGCAGGTCGGCCTCGGCCTTCATGTGCGTCAGCACACTGCCGACACGCTCGGCCACAGCCCGAATCAATGCATACTCCTCTTTCAGGAACGGACTGTCGGCGGCGCTGGGAACGACGGTTCGATAGTATACATCGACAGTGCCCTGCGGCATGCCGTCAACAACGACGCTCGCGGTCATGCGCCACTGGCTCTCCGCGAACCGCTCAGTGACATAAGCCTTGTCGCGGTAGGTAATCCGGGCACAGGCGTACTCGGGGAACTGCCAGCTCCGAGGCAGGCAGTCCGTCACACTCTGCAGAAAACGGTCACGGGAGTGAAAGTGCGTCTCCTGCAGAACGGAAATCGTGTAGAGACAGTCGAGCTCCTTCACTCGCTCGCGAAGAGCCAACTCCAGGTCGGACAGCGTTTGCGCCGGCTGGACCTGGAGTTCAGCAAACCGGCTGTGAAGGACATCGACTTGGTGCTGCAATTCGGCACGAGTGGGCAACTTCGGCATCTTGTAATACCCATTAACTACACACACAATACCACAAGGTCGTCCGGACACGCTTCATCATGCCATCGTCCACCTGCTCTGTCAAATAAAAATACGGGGCATTGCGCATATTTGTAAGTAATTTGTTTATAGGGCTTTATGAATTCACAAGGCGGAGCCAAACATTCGAAAACACCTGTATGGTGTGTATGTAAATGTGCACTATATGTGCTATATGTGCGCCTATTTAATGTATTGCATCATGTGGGATATGTGGGCTATTTGATGGCATTATCGTTTCTACAGACTGTGCTATGTTGGGGGCCGTCAGGTGGGCCTTCCGCATGGTGGTTAGGCCTCGACGGACGTAACGGTCAGAAAGGAGGTTCCTGGTGTCAGTAGGACTAGAAGCCCGACTCATCAGATCGCCTGTCAAACACGACGAAGGGCAGGTGGTGCCGTTGGCGCCGTTGCGTGATCTCGAGCATCTATTGAAGGTGGCAGGCTCCGTTGCGCAAGACGCCAATAAGACGTGGGCCGAGCTATGGCGCCAGCTCAAGCCCCTTAGGACCGCTTCGGGCATCGTCCTTCCGAAGGCGACGGAGGGTTTTGTCCCGTCATGCGGCTGGCCTGAGTTTCTTGAACAGCTCTGGCTGCTCAAGCATTACATTGATTCCATTCAGCGCCTAAGTGAGAACCAGCGGTAGTATCCGGAGTGGCCGGATCTCGCACAAGACAGTGGGGCGGCCCCGGGGCCGACCGCAGCAACAGTTTGGACCGGAGCAAAAGGACAGAAGATGACAATCGTATCGAACAGTGTCAAGCACTCGGCGGTGGACTCCAGGGTGGACTCTTTCATGGAGGCCCTTGTCGGACAATTCCCCGGTGAACGGGAGTTTCACCAGGCGGTTCAGGAGGTGGTCAAGTCCGTGATGCCCGTCGTTTTGGACAATGCGGCGTACCTCAAAGCCAAGGTTCTGGAGCGGCTGGTTGTGCCGGATCGCGTGATCAGCTTCCGCGTCGTATGGGTGGACGACGCCGGCGATGTCCAGGTCAATCGCGGCTATCGGATTCAGATGAGCAGCCTGATCGGGCCGTACAAGGGCGGACTGCGGTTCCATCCGTCGGTGACCGCGGGGCTGTTGAAATTCCTGGCGTTTGAGCAGGTGTTCAAGAACAGCCTGACAACGCTGCCGATGGGCGGCGGCAAAGGCGGGGCGGATTTTGATCCGAAGGGCCGCAGCGACGCCGAAGTGATGCGCTTCTGTCAGGCGTTTATGAGCGAGCTGTTCCACCATATTGGTCCTGATATTGATGTTCCGGCCGGCGACATCGGCGTGGGCGGGCGCGAGGTGGGGTATTTGTTCGGACAGTACCGCAAGCTCACCAAGCGGTTCAACGGCGTATTGACGGGCAAGGGGGTGAATTTCGGCGGCTCCCAACTGCGTCCGGAGGCAACCGGCTATGGGGCGGTGTACTTCGCCAGCGAGATGCTGGCGACGCGGGGCGAGAGCGTCGAAGGCAAGACGGCGACCGTCTCCGGATCGGGCAACGTGGCGATCTACACGGTGGAGAAACTCAACGCATTGGGCGCCAAGGTCCTGACACTCTCGGACTCGGGCGGTACGATTGTCGATATGGATGGGATTGACCCGGAGAAGATCGAGTGGGTCAAGGACCTCAAGACGGTACGCTACGGCCGCATCAGTGAGTATGCGCAGCGCTATCCCAACGCTGAATACCTGCCCGGTGAGCGTCCGTGGCGGGTGCCGTGCGACCTCGCCTTTCCCAGCGCGACCCAGAATGAAATCGAGGCCTGCGACGCCGAGACCCTCGTCAACAACGGCTGCTACTGTGTGTCCGAGGGGGCGAACATGCCCTCGACGCCCGAGGCAGTGGATGTCTTCCAAGCGGCACGGATTTTGTACGGTCCGGGTAAGGCGGCCAACGCAGGCGGCGTCGCGGTCTCCGGACTGGAGATGACGCAGAACGCCGGGTGCATGCGGCGATCCCGCGATGAGGTCGATACGCAGCTTCAGCGGATTATGAAGTCGATTCACGAAAATTGCGTGCGTTACGGCCGCGAGAACGACTATGTCGATTACGTGCGCGGGGCGAATATCGCCGGGTTCACCAAAGTGGCCGACGCCATGGTCCAGCAGGGTTATATCTAATCGGCGCATGGCGGGGATATCCGCGCCTCGCGCGGACAAGTGCGGCCGGTATTATGCCGTAGACAACATAACGGCATCGATTGCTCCGTCCCTGGTTTAGGTGGCAGGGGCGGAGCCGTCGGCCCACAACCTGC
>DSDB01000541.1 GCA_011057845.1 Phycisphaerales bacterium
CGCTCGACAAAGGACCGGCCCTGGTAGTCCAGGTAGGTCTCGACGGAGAACTCCGGGTCAAAGTCGTATCTATATTGCTCGGCTGAACGCAGGCCCCGCCCGAACTTCTCGCGCATCCCCTGTTCCGACAGATACGTGATATGGCCGATCATCCGGGCGATGCCCAAGCCTTTCTGGGGCGCGCCGGCATCGTGGTACCGGCCGTCGGCGAAGTCGGGGTCGGCGAGGATGGCGTTGCGTCCGACGGCGTCAAAGGCGATGGACTGGGCGCTGAGGTGCGTGGTGGTGGCGATGGGGATAGCCGCCCGGACGAATTGCGGGTAGGCAATGGCCCACTGCAAGACCTGCATCCCCCCGATGGACCCTCCGATGACGGCCAGCAGTTGCCTGACGCCGAGGTGGTCCATCAGCAGTTTCTGCACCTTGACCATGTCCGCGATGGTGAAGATGGGAAAGTCCAGACCGTAAGGCTTGCCCGTTGCAGGGTTTATGGATGATGGCCCCGTGGTCCCGGAGCACCCGCCCAGGAAATTCGAGCAGATGACGAAGTACTTGTTCGTGTCGATGTGTTTGCCGGGCCCGATCATGGCGTCCCACCAGCCGCTCTTGCGGTCGTCGGGGCGGTGGTAGCCGGCCGCGTGGGCGTCGCCACTCAACGCATGGCAGATAAGGATGGCGTTGTCGCCGGCGCTGCTGAGTCGGCCGTAGGTCTCGTACGCCACGTCGATGGGCGCCAGTGTCTTGCCCGACTGCAATCGCAGCGGATGGTCCGGATCGATCAGCCGCACCTTGTGCGTCTCGACCAGGCCAACCGATTTCTCATCCATCTTTGCCATAGGAAGCGGTATAGTATAGCTTTGAAGAACAGGCTGTAAAGCCCCAGTATTACACTGGGCATTTACGTGTATCGGAGGTCTCAGGTCTTCTCATGGATTCCGACGTCCTGATCAAGCATTTCGCCATGCGGCCGCTCGAACCCGAGGGCGGCTGGTTCGTCGAGACCTGGCGATCCGGCCAGGAGGTTGATACCCCCAGGGGCAAACGTTCGCTGGGTACGGCGATCCTATACCTGCTGCGGGCCGGGGAATTCTCCGCGATGCACCGCCTGGCCAGCGACGAGCTGTGGCATTTCTACCTGGGCGACCCGGCTGAACTGCTCCTGCTCAAGCCCGACGGCTCCAGCCGGATCATCACGCTGGGCCACGCCGTGGCATCCCTTGCCCGTGGCAAGGGATGGCGCGCAGACCCCGACGGGACAGGCGCTACCCATCCCTTCGCGGGCGCGAACGTATCGGCCGGCCATCAACTACAGGCGATAGTACCCAAAGGCTCCTGGCAGGGGTGCCGGGTCATGGAAGGCGGCCGATTCGCCCTCATGGGCACCACCGTCACCCCTGGCTTCGAACCCGAGGACCTCGAACTGGGGCATAGAGACGAACTGCTACGAAACTACTCCGACCGCGAGCCAATGATCGTCGCCCTGACGCGAAGCCACCGGCCACCATTCGCGTGAAGTTATATTGCGCGGCCCGCCATTGGCTGCACGGATTTTCGGAACGAGCCATTGAAAGGAACGCCGATACGGGCTACTGTTGTGGGCATTGCGTGTGAGGCGATGGCCTGTGGCGTTTGTGTTGCCGTGGGCATGGACGCCGGCTGTCCCACAACCACTGGGGGCCGCGATGTGTATTGTTATTGCAGGAGCCACGGGATTCATAGGCCGGGCGTTGTCGGCGGCCCTGTGCGGCGATTATGAGGTCATCGCCCTGAGCCGCGATGTCCGGCGGGCGCAACAGGTCCTGCCCCCGGCCGTCACAACCGTCCAGTGGGACGCCCGGACCCACGAAGGCTGGGCCGAGCACGCCAACGGCGCCGCGGCGGTGGTGGACCTCGTCGGCGAGAACATCGGCGCCGGCCGCTGGACCCGCGCCAGAAAACAACGCATCATGCAAAGCCGCGCCGACGCCGCGCAGGCGATTCTCATGGCCGTGCGGCAGGCCCGGACCAAGCCCGACGTCGTCATCTTGGGCTCGGCCGTCGGCTACTACGGCCCCGGCGGCGACGAGACGCTCGATGAGGATTGCCCCGCGGGCAAGGGTTTTCTGCCGGAGGTCTGCCGGGCCGTCGAAGGCTGCGCCGACGCACTGGAGGCAATGGGCGTCCGCGTCGTCCGCCTGCGGACCGGCCTGGTCCTGGGACCCGGCGGCGGAGCTCTCCAGAAGATGGCCCTGCCGTTCCGGTTCCACGTCGGCGGCCGCATCGGTAGCGGCCGACAGTGGATGAGCTGGGTCAGCCTGCGGGACGAAGTCGCCACCATCCGGTACCTGATCGAGAACAAGACCCTGCGAGGTGCGTACAACGTCACAGCCCCGCAACCGGCCCGGGCGGCGGATTTCTTCCACGCTCTGGGTCGCGCGATGGGCCGGCGAAGCTGGGCGCTCATGCCCGCCTTCGTCGCCAGGGCCCTGTTCGGGCAAATGGCCGACGAGGTGCTGCTGGCCGGCCAGCGCGTCGCGGCCAGACGATTGGCCGAGGCCGGTTTCACATTCCAGGACCACGACCTTCAGACGACACTGGACGATATCTACCTGCGAGGGACAAACCCATGAACCTGACCGAGTACTTCACTCACAGAACCGGAACCGGCATACTGGCCACCAGCGACGCAGCGGGCAGGCCCAACGCCGCCGTCTACTCCCGGCCCTACATCATCGACGAGCACACGGTCGCTTTCAGCATGTTGGAGCGCCGCAGCTACGCCAACATCCGGGCCAATCCCAGAGCCGCCTACATGTTCCTCACGGACGGCCGGGCCAATGAAGGCGTGCGTCTCTACCTTGAGGCCGCGGGCGAAGAAACCGACCCCGACCGGATCGCCGCCATCAAGGCCCAGCACACGTCCACGCGGACCAGGAGCGAAGCCCCCCGGCACCTGGTCCTCTTCAATGTCGTCGAGACCCGTCCTCTCATAGGCGACAGCCCCGCGTGACGGGCCGCCCAGCGGATACCGACGGCAAAAGCGGTTGCCCCCGCCGCCAGTGGGGCATAGAATCGACTCACGACGCATGACGCACGACTCGATGCCTCGATGCCTTGGTGCCTCATTATGATAGACATCATCCCCGCGATAGATTTGATTGGCGGCCGATGCGTTCGGCTGATTCAGGGCCGATACGACAGGCAGATTACGTACAAGGACCACCCCGCCGAGCAGGCCGCCGAATTCGCCGACGTCGGGGCCCGCCGACTGCACGTCGTGGACCTCGAAGGCGCCAAGGCCGGCCGACCCGTGAACACCGCCGCTATCGCCGCCATTACCGGGCTCGGCCGCCTCAAGGTCGAGGTCGGCGGCGGCCTGCGGGATGAGTCGGCCATCGCCGAGCTTCTGGGCATGGGCGTCGATCGCGTTATCATCGGCACCCGCGCCGTGCAGGATTTCGCCTGGTTCAGCGAAATGACCGAGACGTTCCCCGGCCGCATCGTCCTGGGCATCGACGCCCGAGGCGCCAACGTCGCCACGCACGGCTGGCTCCAGGACAGCCCGCTCACGGTCCTCGAATTCGCCGCCAGGGCCGACCCACTGCCCCTGGCCGCCATCATCTACACCGACATCAGCAAGGACGGCATGCTCTGCGGGCCCAACATCGAGCGGACCACGGAACTGGCCGCCGCCGTCAGGACGCCCGTCGTCGCCTCCGGCGGCGTCCACACCATCGACGACATCCGCCTTCTGCTGGATACCGGCGTCGCCGCCGCCATCGCCGGCCGCAGCCTCTACGAAGGCACGCTCGACCTGGCCGAGGCCCTCGCCGTCGCCCAGGGCGGGCGACACTCATGACAGGAAAGACGCCAAGCCCATACAGTCCCGCGTCGTGAGTCGTGGGTCGCTCCTCACGGATCCCTCGGACGCCAGAACTCCGGCGAACTGTCGGCCTTCGGCGTGGCCGCCGTCAGGGCATCGACCTTCAGACGTTCACCCCCACGCACGGCCCGCACAAGGGCCTTGTGCGGCGTCGTCACCGGTCCCGTAATGAACTCCGGCAGGTTGTACACCTTGAGATACCCATCGTAGTAGCCGGGGTCCTTCTGGGGCATGATGAACGGTTTGCTCGTCTTGCCGTTTTCGTCGAGCCGTGCGATGTACAGCCGCGTGAACACCCCATCGTCGCGCTTGGAACTGAAGATGATCCACCGCCCGTTCGACGAGATGGAGTGCCACGAATCCGTCCGCTCGCTGTTGCAGGAGAGCCTCTCGTAATGCCCGGTGGCCGCGTCCACACGATAGAGGTCGCTTTCCGGCCGATAGATGGGAAAGCAACTGTAGTCGCACATCGTCACTACGATAAACCGCCCATCCGGTGTGAACCGCGGCGACAGGATGCTCTGGCCCGTCTGCTCGGCCGACAGCACCATCTCGACCGGACCCCACGCGTCGCTATCCACGTCGTAGGCCGCGCGGACCAGGTCATAGCGAATCTCCTGAAAACGCTCCGGCGGCACGGTCTTGTCGTCCGTCCACAGCTTGGGTGCGCTGATAAAGTACAGATACCGTCCATCCGGGCTCCAGACGGGCATGGTCTCCAGACGCTCCTTATCGGCCCCCGGCGCCACCGTTGCCAGGCGATGGTCCTCGACTCGATAGTAGCCCAGCAGCGAGTCCATTTCGATGACATCCCGAACCTCCGTCGCCGCCGTATGAAAGAACATCCGCACGTCATACCGCGAGAACGCCGCCAGCTTGCCTGATGGATGCCACGCCGTATCGCCGAACGGCGCACCGATGGCGCGGACCCGGCCGCTATCGGCCAGCAGCGTGATGTTGCCATGCTGCATACTCCGCACGCCCAGCAGCATCCGGTTCGGGTCATTCGAGCGGAAACTGTGGCAGTTCAGGCACCCGCGGTCGTACTGGCGGCCGTGCAG
>DSDB01000306.1 GCA_011057845.1 Phycisphaerales bacterium
ATCGTGACGGCCGCGGTCGAGAACGAGGACTACGACGCCATCGACCGGGCGCTGGCCCCGGACTACAGCGACTCCTTCCACCAGGACAAGGCCGCCATCCTCGCTCGGGCCCGCAAGTACATGGGCCTGTCCCACATCGAGAAGACCCAGAGGATCGGTCTGGCCGTGCGTCTGGACGGCGATAACGCCACCGCCCTGCTGACCGTGGTGGTTCGCTTCACCGGCGACAGTTACGTCGCCCAGTCCTACAAGCCCGCCGTTCTGCTCAAGATGCGGGTCTACCTCCGCGAGCAATCCAACGGCGACTGGCTCGTCCATTCCTCCGAACTGCTCGAAGTCGACCGCCAGCCCATGACCTGGCGCCAGATATAAGAGGCCGTGGGCGGGATGTCATGGGCGCCCCATCGGCCCCACTCGGAATAGGGCCGCTCGCGTACGGGCCGGGTTCTCGCCGTTACAGTTTCTCCGGCTTGCAGAGGTTCCTGCCGTCGGCCGCCACGCGGCCGCAGACTTTGCACATGAACTTTCCGCCTCTCACCAGCGACTTGTAATCATCCGGGTTACTGATCTGAAACCCAAGATTGTTGAGGTAGCACAGGTGCTTGTCGTGTCCCGGATGAGGCATTGCCGCCTTAGCCATGTTCGGCCTCCATGTCAAAACACATTCTGATTGATACTTCACCGGCCAGACTACCACTGTACGACGACCGCGTCAAGGCACGTTTGCCCTCCTGTGGCGTCTTCGTGGTGCCCTAATCCCCCCAGTCGATACAAACGACACGGCCGTCAAGGCCACGGTTCAAGGTGTTATCGCCACCAGGGCGGCCGATCCCGCCCTGCGGCGTGTTTTTGGGCGTCGCCAGCCAAAGTCGGGCCGTTTCCGGGCCGATAGGAGGGTGGGTGCAAGCCGCACGCCGATTGAGAAAGGCCGATTGTGACCGCGACATCCAAGAAGACCGCTCTGAGACTCAAGCCCAAGATCCTGGCCATCCGCTGGTATCCCTCGCCCAAGAGTTGCATCACGACCGGCCCCAAACGCCCCTGTCCGCACAACCTCCCGCCCCTGATGGTCCGAAAAGCTGAATGGCGCCGCTGATCGGCCGGCCCCGAATCCACCATCCACCCGCTTGCCTCGCCTGTCAGCTTCTACGCCTCGGTCAAAGGCCGCGCAATCCTTCTTGCCCCGTCTATCCCATAGAATCCCCCTCGGTCCTCGGGGTGATTCTGTAACGTCTGGTTCACCTGCGCGTATATATCTGGTATAACCGGGCACGGTCGACGCGAGGCCGTCCGGTATCATCTTCTCACAAGGATATGGACGTGAAGAAATCAAGAATCGTGGTCATAGTGGTCCTCCTGGTTGTTGCGGGTCTGCTCGTCGCCGGCTATGTCGTCCGCGGCAGGCTCAAAAAGGGCCGGAGCGCAACGACGGTACGGGTCGAGGCCGTCGAACGCGGCACGCTCACGGAGTTCGTCAGCGCCCCGGGGGAGATCGAGCCGCGGACCAAGGTGGAAATCAGCGCCAAGGTCTCCGCCCGCATCGTCGAGCTGCCCTGCAAGGAGGGCGACCGTGTCACCGCCGGCGACCCGAATGCCGACCTGCCCATTCCGCCGTCGATTCTCGTCAAGCTCGATTCACGGGACCTCGAGAGCCAATTGCGCTCGGCCAAAGCCGCCTATGCCGCCCAGGCCGCCCAGAAGGAAGTGGAGAAGGCCCGCATCGCCAGCCAGCAGGCCACACTCACCGGTTTGGAGGCCTCTCTCGCCCAGGCCCAGACGGACCTGCGGCGTCAGGAGGCCCTGCTCAGGACCAAGGACATCGCCCAGGCCGACTACGACCAGGCCAAACTGCGCCTGGATGACCTCACGGCCCAGCTGGCCGCGGCGAGGCACACGCTTGAAGCGGCCGAACTGAACCTCACCGTCCTGGAGCATAATCTCGAAGCGGCCGACGCCCGCATCGAACAGGCGCAGGAGGCCCTCAGCTACACCACTATCACCTCCCCCATCGACGGCGTCGTCACCCGCATCAACGCCGAGGTCGGCGAAGTGGTTATCTTCGGAACCATGAACAACCCCGGAACGGTTATCATGGAGGTCGGCGATCTGGCCCAGATGCTCGTCGTCGCCCAGGTCGATGAGGCCGATGTCGGCAAACTCGCCGTGGGCCAGGCCGCCGTCGTCCACATCGACGCCTACCCGGATCGGGAGTTCTCCGGCAGGGTCCATTCCATCGCCCTGGCGCATACACTCAGTTTCACCCGCACCAAGTACTATGAAACGGAGATTCTCCTCGACCCCAGCGACATTCGCCTGCACACCGGTCTGACCGCCAACGTGGATATCGAAACGCGGACCCATGAGAACGTCCTGAAGGCGCCCACCCAGGCGGTCCTCGGACGCGACATCGACGCCCTGCCGCTGGAGATTCGCGACAAGAACCCCCTGGTGGACACCACCAAGACCTTTGCGACGGTCGTGTATCGCTTTGAGAACGGCAAGGCCCTGGCTACCCCGGTCAAGATCGGCCGGAGCGACCTGAGCCATACGATCATCCTCGAAGGCCTCAGCGATGGCGAGAAGATCATCGTCGGACCGTTCAAAGTCCTCGATGGACTCAAGCACAATCAGGCCGTCAAGGATGAGCGAGACACACTTCCCAAGAAAAAACCCGACGGCAAAGACGGTTCCACCACAACCGGAGACGCCAACGAGCCCAATGATCCGAACGGTAAATGACAGATGCATCATCCGGCTTTGCGGCATCGAACGGGTCTACCGTGTCGGCGTCGAGCACATACGTGCCCTTGACGGCGTCGATCTCGAGGTCCGCGAGAACGAGTATGTCGCCATCATGGGGCCCTCCGGGTCGGGCAAGAGCACGCTGATGAACGTACTGGGATGTCTGGATCGGGCCACGGCCGGACGATATGAACTCGACGGCGTCGACACCACGCGGATGGGCGACGCCTCTCTGGCCCGCGTCCGTAACGAACGTATTGGCTTCGTCTTCCAGTCGTTCGAGCTGCTCGGCCAGATGAGCGCGATCAAGAACGTGGAAATGCCCCTGATCTATTCCCGCGACGGCTGGTGGTCGCGGCACCGGCGTGCCAAGGCGGTCCTGGAGCGGGTCGGACTGGCCGGCCGCGTCAAACACCGCCCCAATCAGCTTTCCGGCGGCGAAAAACAACGCGTCGCCATCGCCCGCGCCCTCGTCTGCGAGCCCAGTATCCTGCTGGCCGATGAACCTACCGGCAACCTCGACACCAGGACCAGCGAGTCCATCCTCGAACTGTTCGACCAGCTCCATCGGGAGGGCCAGACCATCATCATCGTTACCCACGAGGAGTCCGTCGCCGCCCATGCGAGACGCATTATCCGGATGCGCGACGGCCGCATCCAGAGCGATATGCCCGCCGACCAGGACCCCACCCAGCGGGCCGCTTTCCCCAATGGCGTGGAGGGCGCAGCGAAATGACGGCCGCCAAAGCCCTCAGAATCATCGGCACGGCCCCATTGCGGGCGGCGCTGGCCTTTCTCAAGCTCTTTTACCAGAGCTTCTATCTGGCGGTCGGACAGATCTGGGCGCACAAGACCCGCTCGATCCTGACCACGATCGGCATCGTCATCGGCGTCGCCTCCGTCACGGCGGTCATCGCCGCCCTGACCGGACTCAAGGCCAAGGTCCTCACCCAGGTCGAGACGCTCGGCACGAACACCATCTTCATCTCCCCCCGGCCGCCCGAGACCGGACCGCTGCGCAACGCCTCATGGTGGACGCTGCGGTTCCTGCCGGAACAGTTCGATGGCCTGCTCGACAACTGCCCCTCGGTCGGCAAGTTCAGCCGCATCGGCTCCATCGGCCGCCATACGGTCCGCTTCGGCGAGAACTCCGCCGATAACGTTCAGATCGTGGGCATCGAACCGGCCTACCATGATATTGAGAGCCGCCCCGTGACGCTTGGCCGACCCTTCAACGTCATCGACGATCTCCAGGCCCGGCACGTCTGCATCATCGAACCCAGACTCCAGAAGAAACTACGGCTCGATCGCGACTGCATCGGCCAGACCATCCGCATCGGCCACAACGCCTTTCGCGTCGCCGGCGTCATTGAGCCCCGCCCCAGCCTCAACATCGGCGAGAGCAGCCAGGAATCCTTTGAGATCTTCGTGCCCTTCAGGACGATCCACAAAATGGGCGATCCCGGCGTCTGGGCCATGGCCGCCGGCAAGTCCGCCGAGACCCTCGAAGAGGCCCAGGCCGAAATCCGTTTCTTCCTGCGGGGTACGCGCGGCATCCGGCCGGGCCAGCCCGACACCTTCCGCGTCGAGTCCCTCAAGAGCGCCCTGGAGACCTTCAACAAGATCGCCATCACCGTGACGCTCGTCGCCGGCGGCGTCGTCGGTATCAGCCTGCTCGTCGGCGGCGTCGGCATCATGAACATCATGCTCGTCTCGGTCTCCGAACGCACCCGTGAGATCGGCCTGCGCAAGGCCGTCGGCGCCAAGAAGACCGCCGTCCTGACCCAGTTCCTCATCGAGGCGGTCGTTCTGTGCTTTGTCGGCGGACTCGTGGGCGTCGGCGTCGGCCAACTGCTCACCTCGGCCATCGCCAGCCTCAACCCCATGCTCGAGAAGACCTACATCCCCCTCTGGGCCATCGGCCTGTCGTTCGCGTTCGCCGGCTCGGTCGGCATATTCTTTGGCATCTTTCCCGCCCTCAAGGCGGCCCGACTCGATCCTATTGAGGCCCTCAGACATGAGTAAGACGCTGCACACGACTCGCACCGCTCTGGCCGCCTGTGTCCTGGCGGTCCTGACCGTCGCCGCCGGCTGCAAGCTGCCCGGCGGCACCGACTACTACGAAATCAGGGTCCCCCAGGACCGCGTACGAAACATCGAGAACCTGGAATTG
>DSDB01000613.1 GCA_011057845.1 Phycisphaerales bacterium
GTCAAGATCACCAAGGCCAAGGCATTCCCGGAGAACGTGGAGCTGGCGTTTGAAGTGCCGACCAGCACCGGCCGGCTTCAGAGCCTCCACTACTCCATCAGTCAGATTCCCTCCGGTTCGGGCTACCGCCCGCGCAAGGCCGACGAACGGGTGGGGTATTTCACCACGACCTATCAGGATTTCGGCAAACTGACCCAGGCTGATTCCCGGGTGCGCTACATCAATCGCTGGCACCTGGAGAAGGCGGACCCATCGCTGCAGTTGAGCCCGCCGAAGCAGCCGATTGTCTTCTACATCGAGCACACGACGCCCGTGCGATACCGGCGCTGGATTCGCGAGGGCATTCTGCACTGGAACCAGGCGTTCGAAAAGGTGGGCATCTCCAACGCGATCGAGGTGTACTATCAGGACGAGCGCAACGGCGCACACATGGAGAAGGACCCCGAAGACGTCCGCTACAACTTCATCCGATGGCTGAGCAACAATCAGGGCACAGCCATCGGGCCCAGCCGGGTCCATCCGGAGACCGGCCAGATACTGGACGCCGATGTCATCCTGACGGACGGCTGGATTCGGCACTACTGGACGACGTTTACGAAGGTGATGCCGAAGATTGCGATGGAAGGCATGAACCCCGATACACTGGCGTGGCTGCGGGACCGTCCGAATTGGGATCCGCGGGTACTGATGTGCGAGCCGTCCCAACGAGCCTACGTGTTGAAAGAGCTTGAGGCCCACGCGCATGAGCCCTACGGCGGCCATGCACTGACCAAGAGCGACTCGGTCATGATGGGCAAGAACGAGTACGATGGTCTGGCGGATCGGACCTGCCAAGTCAACGGCATGTGTACGCTGACCGAGGGCAAGGCGTTCGACGTGGCGATGTTCCGGATGATGTACGCGATGATGGCCGCCGAGGATGATGACGGCGAGAAGGGCGAGGCCGCCAGCGGTGATCCCAACAAGGCCGAGGATCCGAACAAGCCCAAAGAGCCCAAACTGAAGAAGAAGGCCGAGCCGATGATCGACGATATGCCGGAGTCGTTCATCGGGCCGCTGCTGTCGGACCTGGTCTGTCACGAGGTGGGCCACACGCTGGGTCTGCGGCACAACTTCAAGGCGTCAAGTGTGTATAGGTTGTCGGAGATCAACAGCAAGGAGTTCAAGGGAAACAAGCCGATGGCCGGCTCCATCATGGATTATCTGCCGGTGAACATCAACTTTGAGGATGGCGAGATCCAGGGCGACTATGGGATGATCGGCGTCGGACCGTACGACATGTGGGCGATTCAGTACGGCTATACGCCCAACGAGGCCGAGTTGCCGGCCATACTGAGCCGCGTGGCCGAACCGGAGCTGCAGTACGCTACGGACGAGGACACCTATGGCCCGGACCCGTTGGCCCGCAGATACGATTTCGGCTCCGAACCTCTGGATTACGCGAAAAACCAGGTGCGGATCGCTCAGCACAATCGCGGACGCATCATCAACGAATTGGTCAAGGACGGCGAAAGCTGGGCCAGGACGCGCCAGGCGTATGAGATGACGCTGGCCATGCAGTTACGTGCCGTGAGCATGATGAGCAACTGGTTGGGCGGCGCGCACGTGTACCGCGATAAGAAGGGCGACAAGGACGGGCGGCTCCCCATCGAGGTCGTCTCCGCCGAGAAGCAGCGAAATGCGCTGAACTTCGTCATCGAGAACACGTTGAACGACGAGGCATTCGGACTGACGAACGATCTGCTGGTCCGCATGAGCGTGGACAAATGGTGGGATGACAGATCGTCGGTTCTCGAGGATGCGACCTGGCCGATTCACGACCGGGTGATGTCCATCCAGGCGTCGGCTCTGGCGTCGTTGATGTATCCGTCGAAGCTCTCACGCATTTATGACAATGAGTTCCTGGTCTCGAGCGACCAGGATGCGCTGACGTTGCCGGAGTTGCTCACCACCATCAGCAAGGCCGTCTGGAGCGAGCTGGACGCCCAGTACGAGAAGACCTTCACGACCCGCGAGCCGATGATCAGCAGCTTGCGGCGTAATCTCCAGCGGGTGCACATGGAGCTGCTCGTTGATCTGGCGGAGTCGGGGTCGAGTTCTTCGGCGGCGAATAAGCCCATATCCGACCTCGCTTTGCAGCAGTTGCGCCAGATCCGGACCAAGGCCGATCGGATGAGCCGAAATCAGGCCGACAAGATGGACGAGTACACGGCCGCCCACCTGAAGGACGTGAGCACCCGGATCCGCAAGGCGCTGGGCGCGCACTATGTGCTTCGCAGCCTGTAACAGACTCTTGACGAACTCCCGATTTGAACCGTTTGGGGCCGTGGGAACCACCCGCGGCCCTTTTTGTATTGATTCGGTGGCCTGTCGGAGTGCACATGGCGGTCGCCGGGCGGGTCTTGTTCGTGGACGCCGTCCGAACAGGCCGTTATAATACCCGCCGCCGATGTGGGCTTTCGTAGGACCCGCCGGTGTGGCTCGTGGATGGATCGCGGGCCGGTTCGATGGCAAGGGGCAGTTTGACGTTCTGAGGGTATATGGCTGAGCAGTTAAAGGAATTGAACGCGAATCTCGCGGATATCGCCTCATGGTTGAATGTGGATCGGGCGCCTTGGGTGATTGCCGGGCCGTGCAGCGCCGAGTCCGAGCAGCAGATGCTGGAAACGGCCCGCGAGGTGGCGAAGTGTCCGAATGTGAAGGCGTTTCGGGCCGGGATATGGAAGCCGCGGACCCGGCCGAACATGTTCGAGGGGGTCGGCCGCGAGGGGCTGGCGTGGTTGCGGACGGTCAAGAGTCAGACGGGCTTGCCCACGACGACGGAAGTTGCCATGGCGAGGCACGTTGAGATGTGTCTGGCCAGCGGGGTCGACATCCTCTGGATTGGCGCCCGCACGACGGTCAATCCCTTCATGGTGCAGGAGATCGCCGAGGCCCTGCGGGGTGTCGATGTGCCCGTGCTTGTGAAGAACCCCGTCAACGCGGAGTTGTCGTTGTGGCTGGGGGCGATCGAGCGGCTGTATCAGGTGGGCATTCGCAAACTCGGGGCGATCCATCGGGGATTCTCGATGTACACCGAGAGCGAGTATCGAAACAGCCCCAATTGGCAAATTCCCATCGAACTGAAACGGCAGTTGCCGCGATTGCCGCTGATTTGCGACCCCAGTCATATCTCGGGCAACCGCGACCTAGTCGAACGGGTCTCGCAGATGGCCCTCGATCTGGGTATTCGAGGTCTCATGATTGAGACCCACATCAACCCGGATAAGGCATTGAGCGACGCCAGGCAGCAGATTACCCCACAGACTCTGGTGGGCCTGATGGAGCGGCTGCACGCGCGGGAGGCGGCCATTGCCGACGAGGGGGTACGGGCCCAGATCGCCGTGCTGCGGGCCGAAATCAGCCGGGTGGACTGGAAGATCATCCAGCATCTGGCGCAGCGGATGAAGCACGTGGACGAGATCGGCCGGCTCAAACAGCGGCATGGTATCGCCGTCTTGCAGATCGACCGCTGGGAGATGCTGCTGGAGGACCACATGGCCCGAGCCGCCGAACTTGGACTCGGCGGCGACTTCATCAAGACCGTATTCGAGTTGGTGCATGCGGAGGCCATCAAGCGGCAGTTGTGAAAGGATGTAACCGCCCCGGCCGCGGCTTGATGCGGCACATGGATTTGTCGATGCTCTTGAATTGAGAGGGCAGGTTATGAGAACAGCACGAATTTGGGTCGTCCTGGCGGCATGCCTTCTGGCCGGCGTGGGCCGGGCCGATGAACTGCAGGTGCTCGGCGAAGACCTTGCCGGCGGAAAGCCCGCCGACATGATGAATCGCTATCTCCGCCGTCTGGCGGACGTGGAGTTCGACAAATGGAAGCAGCGGTACGAGCAGATCAAGACGCCGGAGCAGATCGCCGAGTATCAACAGCGGCTTCGGACCTGCTTCCTTGATGCGCTCGGGCGATGGCCGCGACGGACGCCCCTGAATACGCAGGTAACCGGCGTGGTCCGGCGGCAGGGGTATCGTGTGGAGAAGGTGCTCTTTGAGAGTCAGCCGCGGTTTTACGTGACGGCGTTGCTGTTTGTACCCGAATCGGAGCGGTTTGCGGCGCCGTACCCGGGGGTGCTGGTGCCGTGCGGACACGCTCGCGAGGCCAAGGGATACGAAAGCTACCAGACAATGGGGGCCTTGCTGGCTCTCAACGGCATGGTGGCGCTCGTGTTTGATCCGATTGACCAGGGCGAGCGAGGGCAGATGATGAGCCATTGGCCGGGCCTGTGGGGCACCCAGGGCCATACGATGACGGGGGTTGGCAGTATTCTTGTGGGACGCAACACGGCCTGGTTCGAGATATGGGATGGGATGCGGGGGATTGACTATCTGCAATCGCGGGCGGATGTCGACGGCGAGCGAATCGGATGCACGGGCAACAGCGGCGGCGGCACCCAGACCGCCTATCTGATGGCGCTGGATGATCGCATCGATGCGGCGGCGCCGAGCTGCTATATCACGAATTTCTATGAGCGCATTCTCGATCTGGGGGCTCAGGACGCCGAACAGAACATCTACGGCCAGCTTGCGTTCGGGATGGACCATGCGGACTACCTGATGATGCGGGCGCCGACGCCGATCATGATTTGCGCGGCGACGCAGGATTTCTTCGATATTCGGGGGACCTGGCAGTCGTTTCGATACGCCAAGCGGCTGTATTCGCGGGTGGGCTTCGCCGAGCGGATCGATATTCTCGAGAACGATGCGCCGCACAACTACAACGAACTCCAACGACAGAGCGTAGTGCGGTGGATGGCCCGGTGGCTGCAAGGGCGCGACGAGGCCATTGTTGAGCCCCCGATCAAGCTGCTGGACGCCAACGAATTTCAGGTCAGCCCCGAAGGGCAGGTCATGAAGATCGA
>DSDB01000413.1 GCA_011057845.1 Phycisphaerales bacterium
ATTATATTCAGGCGATCATCGACACGGGGACCGGGATTGTGTATCGACTGGGTGAGAGCATCGAGCATAGCCGCAGGAAGTATCACGTGCATCCGCCGGAGGACGTTGAGAAATGGGCGCAGGTGTGTCTGGGGATTATCCGGCACTATAACGAGGGGTGGGCGAATGGGTTCCATCACAATATCCGGTATTGGGAGATATGGAACGAGCCGGAGAATCGGCCGAGCATGTGGACCGGGACGGATGAGCAGTTTTTCCGGATGTATGCGGTGACGGCCAGGCGGATCAAGGAGGCGTTTCCAGAGGTGAAGGTGGGCGGGCCTTCGATCGGCGCGCCCGGGGAATTGCGGGGCGATTCGTTCGAGGCGAGCGACTTTCTCAAGGCGTTTCTGGCGTATTGCCGCGAGCATGGGTCGCCGCTGGATTTCTTCTCGTGGCATTTGTATACGGATGATCCGTGGTTGCACGGGCGAAAGGCGCGAGGGCTTCACGGGGTGCTGGAGCGATACGGGTTCGGCGGTGCGGAGATGCACCTGAACGAGTGGAATTACCTGCCGGACAACGACTGGGGTCCGATGCTGGACGGGCAGGGGGTCGTTCGGCAGCGGTGGTATGAGAAGATGGGTGGGCCGAACGGGGCGGCGTTTGTGGCGACCGTGCTGATGGATTTGCAGGACAGCCCCGTGGATGTGGCCAACTACTACTGCGGCGACACGAATCCGTTCGGGCTGTTCAACCGCTTCGGCGCGCCGAAGAAGACGTACTACGCGATGAAGGCGTTTTCAATGCTGGCGAGGATGCCCGTGCGGGTGCGAGTGTCGGGCCCGGCGGTTGCCGAAGGCCCTGTGGTCTGTGCGGCGATGAATCGGGAAGCGACCAAACTGGCGGTGCTGGCGGCCCACTATCGGGGCGACGACAGGCCGTTGAGGCTTCGGATAGACGGGTTTGGCCCGGGGCGTGGCTTCGAATGGGAGATACTGCGAGTGGATGCGGACCGCGACCTGGAGCCGGTGGAGGCGGGTGCGGCGGACAATGACTGGATCGAGGCGGCCTTTGGGGCACAGGCGGTGATCCTGGTGCGGTGCCACGTCCAGGCGGGGGCGAGCGCGGCCGGGCGTTGAGTCAGTCGGCGATTCCCTCTGTCTCCTTGCCGTCGGCAAAGGCGCACCGACCTGCGGTATCGGCCGCTGGTGGGACGAGCCTCCAGGCCAGGAGCAGGACGACAATCATCATGAGATGGCCGGCGGTTTCGACGGTCTCTTCAAGGGCGATATGGAAGTCGTCTTCGTAGGGCAATCGGATATGTTTGAAGAACCTTCTGGCGATCAGTTGCGACAGCGCATACGTGGCAAGGACGGACCATATTCATACCTTGAGCAGACCGCCCGAGAGCGAGACCCACAACACAGCTTTCCGTCGGATGGCCCAGAACGCCAGCAAGGCCAGACCCACGTATACGCCGGGGCCCGTGCCGGGAAAATGCCATTCGCGGCAGAACAGGACGGCGCTGAAGGCCGCCATGAAGAGATAGAATTCCTTTCGGACAACGGCAGCGCGAAGGGCGAAGCCCACCAGAGGAATCAGCAGCAGCCACGGGGCCATCCGCTCGTGGATCGGTTTTGAGACGTATTCCAGACGGCCGGTCAGGCCGGCGATGTAGACGCCGATCATGGCCAGCGGTCCCAGGAGCAGCGGCCACCATGTGGCACACCGCATCAGGGATTCTTGGCGAGGTCTTTCATTCGCCGCAACGGTTGTGTTGAATGAACTCCTACTCATGGCGAAGGCTCCTACTTGATGGCGGTGTGGTACTCCTGGAGACTCTTGATCTTCCACTTGCTCTTTCGACCTTCCGATATGCCGTTGGCGGTGGCCATGGCGGCGGTGGCGTGAAGCATTGTCCGGGGTTCAGAGTTCCCAGCCGGGTCGATAGGTACGATGTCGTAGTTTGTTTGCCGCGTCGCTGTTTGCGAACTGTATGTGATCCGCGTCCCAGATCAGTTTCTTGTCCACGCGAAGTGCGATATTGCCCAGTGCGATGGTGGTGCTGAAATCATAGGCATTCTGGAAGCTGGCCGACGAGGGTTCGCCGCCTCGGATGGCGTGGATCCACTGGGTCAATTCATCTTGCGGTCGCGGCAGGCGTTGCGGCGGCTTCTTGTAGGCGGTCATTCGTGATGCGGGAATCAGACGCGGGTCGCCCCCCGTGAAACCGGTCAGGAGCTTGCCTTTGTCGCCGACGAAGAGCATGCCTTCATCGGGCATATCCTGGCCGTCGGCGTCCAACTCGGCGGGTTTGGGCGGCCGCAGGCCACCATCGTACCAGAACAGTGAGACCTCCGGCCTGTCGCCCCGCGCCGGGAACTCCCAGTGAATCATCGACGCCCGCGGCCAGGCGATATCCGCCGGCTGCTTCGACCAGGTCAGGTTTTCGATTGCCCAATAGCAACTACGGGACGCCTCGACCGTCCGCGGCTGGCCCAGACCGAGAACCTTAAAGATCTGGAAGAAGCTGTAGTGGCCCATATCGCCCAGGGCCCCGGAGCCGAAATCGCACCAGCCCCGAAAGACGGCGTGCGTATAGGCCGGATGGTAGGGTCGATGGGGAACCGGCCCCAGCCACAAATCCCAGATCAGCCCCTCGGGAATGGGCGGTCTGTCGCTCGGAAGCGCCGTCATCCCCTGCGGCCAGAACGGCCGCGACGACCAGTTATGGACCTCTCGAACCGGTCCGATGGCGCCGTCCTCGATCCATTCGGTGATCGTCGGCGTGGTCGAATTGGATGCCGCACAGAACAGATGCGTGGCTGCGGCGGTCTTTTGCGCCGTATCGCGGGCGACCACGATCTCATGATGGACGTTGGAAATGGGCTTGTGGGTAATGGCGTGCTTGCCCTTGTTCATGGCTGCGACCGCCACCGCCGTATGCAGGTGCTCCGGCGTCATGATATAGAGGGCGTCCACATCGCTCTCGTTGGCCAGCAACTCTCGGAAGTCCACATACGGCTTGCATCCCTGGTACCGGCCGTCGGGTTTGTTCTTGCCGTAGTACCGCTCGACCACCTCGATGCCCACGTTGCGGCCGCAGCGGCACCCCTGGACGCCTTCGCCGTAGCGGTCGTCGCCCAGGAACGCCCGAATCTTGTTGCGAATCTCATTGCGGCCCCATTCGGGATAGTCGTTGCTCTCAGTATTGGGGTCGCACACGGCGGTGATGCGCAACTCTTTGCGGGGCAGGGCGTCCATCAGGTTCCGCAGGCCCTGCGTGCCCGTGCCGATGTAGGCGATGTTGATCCTCTCGCTGGGCGGCACATGGCGCGCCCCTCCCAGTACGTGCGCGGGAACGGCCGAGACGGCGGCCATCGCGGCCCCAGCCTTGAGAAACTCGCGACGGTCGATGGTGTTTGTATCGGACATGATAAGACCTCCGAACAAGTGATCGCCTCAAAGGGCTGCGTGTCATTCCGAGCGAGGTGAAGAATCCGGGCTGCGAGCCTATGTCGGCTCCCATTCGAGTTCCAAGTGCTTCGCTTCGCTCAGCATGACAGACTGTGCTTAGCATGACAAGTGCATCAGTATAACACGTGCCCGTCATGCTTCAAGGGCCGTTGCATGGGCAAATTGCAGGTTGAAGTCTCGTCCGGCGGCCTGTACGATGGAGCCACGTTGGTGATGTGAATCCTGTCCAGCCGGTTCTCGGACAGCCCGTGGATACCGTGACCGCCTGTGAACCGGCGCTATGGCCAAAGGAAAGGGCAAGTTATGAGCAGTCGCACAAACGCGCAGGCGGCATCGACATCCAGACGGCAGTTCCTCAAGACCTCCGGGGCGTTGGCGGCCTTGGCTATGGCCGATCCGGTTGCTTCGCGGCTTTATGCCGGGGAGACCAATACGATTCGGGTTGGACTGGTTGGCTGCGGCGGACGTGGGACGGGTGCGGCGGTTAATGCCCTGTCTACGGCCGGACCGACCCAGCTCGTGGCGATGGGCGATGTCTTTGACAGTCGCCTAAAGACGAGCCTGGAGGCCATCAGCGGGCAGTTCGCCGACAAGGTCAATGTTCCTCCGGACTGTCGGTTTGTCGGAATGGATGCTTACAAAAAGGTTGTGGAGGTCGTCGGGGCCGGTGGCGTCGTATTGCTGGCCACACCGCCGGCATTCCGACCCTTGCACGTGGAGTACGCCGTGGAGAAAGGGCTGAATATCTTCATGGAGAAGTCCTTTGCCGTGGATGCCCCCGGTATACGGCGCATCCTCAAGGCCGGCCAGGAGGCTGAGAAGAAGAACCTCAAGATTGTGGGCGGCCTGATGAGTCGCCACTATCCGCCGCTCGTGCAGGCGGTTGAGCAACTGCATAAAGGGATTATCGGCGAGATCGTCACCTGCTGGGCCTATCGCGAGCACGGGCCCGTCGGGTTCGGCCCCAGGCCCGAGGGCATGAGCGAGATGGCGCACCAGATTCGCAACTATTCCAACTTCACCTGGGTCAACGGCAGTTTCATCCTCGACTGGCTCATCCACAACATCGACGTCTGCTGCTGGTGCAAGGACGCCTGGCCGGTCTCGGCGCAGGGCCAGGGCGGGCGTCAGGTCCGCTCGTACAAGGACCAGTTGTTCGACCATTACTCCGTGGAGTATCGCTTCGGCGATGGTACGCGGCTGCTGGCCCAGGGACGGCACATGGACAACTGTTGGGGTTTCTTCGGCGACCACATCCACGGGGCGACGGGCTCGGCGGAACTGGGCGAAGGCATCACGAATCCGCGGATCTTCAAGGGCTGGCAGCAACGGCCGGAGGACATCATCTGGAGATATGAGGGCGATCGCGGCAGCGGTTATCAGGTTGAGCATGACCTGTTGTTTGCCGCCGTACGCAAGAATGAGGCGCTCAACGAGACGCAGCGCTG
>DSDB01000416.1 GCA_011057845.1 Phycisphaerales bacterium
CCACCTCGGCCAGCACGAGGTCCACCTCGTTCATGGCCTCATTGATGATCGTCTCGATCCGGTTGCGAAGGATCCCGTGGACCGCCAATGCCGGTATGGCGATGAGCAGTCCCCAGAAGGTGGTCACCAGCGCCACGGACAACCCGTCGGCAAACTTGGCCGGCAGCAGGTCGCCTCCCGTGGCAACAATCGCGTTGAAGACCTTGATGATGCCCAGCACCGTGCCGAGCAGGCCCAGCATCGGCGCCACCTGCCCGATGAGGTTGAGCCATTCGATGCGCCGCAGCAGGCCGCCGGCCTGCTCGGTGAGCGATTCCTCAAAGAGGCTCTCCATCCGCCCGAGGTCTCCGCGGCTGCGTGTGAGGGCTCCGGCGGCAGCGACACTGATGAGGTCCCGGCCGTCGGCCAGTTGCTGTTCGAGGGGCCCGGCGGCCCCGGTGCGAACGAGTTCGGCCAGTCGGCGGCCCACGCCGGCGGGCAACAGGCGCCCTCGACGGAACCGAATCGCACAATCGACGGCCCAGTAAACCATCGCCACGGACATGGGCAGCAGCAGCAGCCAGACGATTGGCCCGCCGGCGACCACGAATTGTCCGAAGAGCGACTGGCGTAGCCTTCCATCGGCCTCGGCTCCCGTCATCATCATGGCCGAAATCATAACGACCATCACCACGAGCAGGGTGGCGGCCAGAAGCCCCATCTTGATGAGAAGTCCTCTATTCATGGCTATTACCCATTCCATCGAAAAAACTGTGTCCGACGATATCCATCGTATCGTCCGTTTCACCGGCCGCACGGCCCGGCGAGACGAACACGCCGCCGGTGGCCTCGGCAATCTGTTCGAGCACCCGTCGGTCCATTCCTTGCACGGCAAGACCGATTGTGTTGACCTGCACGCCCGGAGCGAACCCGTCGAGCAGGCTGTAGATGTGTTGCGAGGCCCGGACGGCGTCTATCCCGGCCGCCTCAAAGCCCCGGGTCAGAAAGTAGATCACCAACCCCCCGGCCTGCTGCCGGCCGCCGATCTGTACGGCCCGTTCGAACGCCGCCGCGGGATCCGCCGAGCCGGAGGTCTCGACGGCCTTGATGAAGGCTGCCGCCGCAGCCACGGCCCGCGGGGTCGCCCGAAGCAACCGGTCGCCGCCGAACTCCCACAATCGGCCGCCTCCGAAAAAGATAACGCCGAAATACTGGTCCGGCTGAAGGGCCTCAATCGACCCGATCAACTCGCGGCGGACCTGTTCGAGAGAGCCCTGCATGGCCGGCGAGCATTCCACGATGTAACAGACGCGCCGACGGGCGGCCTTGCTGCCGAAGAACTCAACGTGCTCGGCGATTCGCACGCGGTCGGGCCATTCAAAGGGCAATACGGTCGTCGCCGCCGGAAGATTGGGCTCGAACGTCGGCAGGGCCCTGAGGGAGTCGAATACCCTCTCGACCGTCGCCGGCTCAGCGCCGGGTCCGGCGGTCACGGGCGGCCGCTGCACCTTTGGCTTGGGCAGCACCCGGACCTGCCGGGCCAGTTGGCTGATACGCTGCACGGCCGCGCTGGGGCTCGTCAGGGACGCCGCCTCCGCACTGGACCGTCCAAACTCAAAGAAGCACAGCAGAACCAGCGCCACAACATGGATTGCCACCGAGACGGCGCCTGCAACGGCGCCGGGGCCCCAGCGATGCTTCCACCGGGCCCACTGCTGCGTCTGTGCCGTTGTCATCCCTGACAAACCCATCCGTTGGTCCGTCGAAACTGCCCTGATTGCGATATGTCAGTCCATTACCTCTACCTGCGAGAGGCCTTCCTTGAGCATATTATACACCGTCACGGCGTCGCCGTTGTGCAGGCGGATGCAGCCGCGAGAGGTGTTTGTTCCGATCTCCTCCGGCTTGTTGGTACCGTGAATGGCGAACCCATCGCGTCCGAGGGCAGCACCTTTCTTGCCTTCCAAGCCGATCCACCGCGAACCGAGAGGATAATCCGGGTCCGTCGGTTCGTAAACGCGGCCGGTGTCCGGATCGGTCCATCGCGGCTTGATCATGCGATTCTTCACGACCCACAGGCCCGTGGGGGTTTCGTGCCCGGGCTTGCCCAGCCCGACATTGTAGGTGCGAACGAGAGTGTTCTGGAGGTACACATCCATCGTATACGTCGAACGGTAGATCCTGACGTGGAACGGCCCGTTGATGACTTTGATGGTCTCGCCGGCCTTGAGCAGTTCCGGGCGTTTGATGCCGTTGATGTCCATGAGAAGCTCATAGGGCACCTTGCACCGGGCCGCGATGGAGGTCAGGTGGTCTCCGGGCTGGACCCTGTAGGCGGTGCAGAGCCTGTCTTCCGGCAATACACTGCGGCTAAAGAGCCACTCCTGGGAGATTCTCGAGAGCTGAGTGCGGACATAGGTCCGCTGCTGAGCCGTCATGGTCAGGGCCAGGGCCCCGTTGAGGACGTCTCTGGCCTCGACAACGCGGTTGGCATTGGCCAGATCCGCCGCCCGCAAGATCATCGCCGAGACCTTCGGATCGGCGCTGCCCCCAACGGGCACGACGGGCAGGGCAGGGATGACAACCGCCGGCTGGATGTCCGGTTCGCCGGGTTCGGCGGGAGTCTCGGCCACGGGCGTCGGTTCGATATCCCGCGTTTGGGGCTGTGGCTGGGCAGGGGTGGGGTTGGCCGTCAGCCGGGCGGCATTAGCCTCGATGGGCATATTGAGATTGCGATCGAGGGGGTTGCCGGCTTCGACGCCCGCCGGGGGCCCAGGCCGGTACACAAAGACCACCACGCCGACCACAATGGCCACGGCCGCGAAGATGTATATCAGACTGCGGGTCCGCCGTCCTCGGGCGGTACTCGACGGTAAACGAGCCATCCTACACTCCTTTTCGATGGTTGAAGTAGAGCACTCCTTCGTCGGTCACAAGAAAGTCCACCGGCTCATCGTGCTCGATGGCGGGAATCGCATCCACCACCTGCTCTGAAAACGCAAATCCGCACCGCCCGGCGCGCAGCGCGGGATTCGCGAAGAAGCGGTCGTAGTACGAACCGCCCCGCCCCAGTCGATTGCCCCGACGGTCGAACCCCAGAGCCGGCGCCACCACCAGGTCGATTTCCTCCGGCGGTATCGGTTCGCCGGTGATGGGATTGCGAAGCCCTGATGCCCCCGTGGAAATCCCCGTCTCCAGCGAATGAATCTGCACGGGAATCATGTGGCGTTGCTCCCAGGAGACCTTGGGAACGACGACGGCCTTCTCCATCTGCCAGGCGTGGAGAATGGCCTCGGACGTATCGACCTCGTGGGGTAGCGAAAGGTACATCATCACGACCGCGGCGTTCTCGAATTCGGGGGTCTCGATCAGCCGTTGGCAGGCGGCATGGCTCTTGGCGCTGCGCCGCCGCGGGGTCATTTCCACAAGCCGTTGCTGTAAATCGCGGCGCAATAAAGCCTTGTCCATCAGATATCCTTATCCACGTGGTCGTTCACTGTCAGAACACTTCCTTTTAGCAATTCCCGGAGTTTCTGTAAATAGCCGGCGATGGTTTTTTCGCATCCGGCGTCCTTCGGGGCGTAATAGGTCTTGTCCATGCCGTCGGGCAGGTATCGCTGGACAACATAGCCGCCGGGAAAGTCGTGCGGGTACTTGTACTCGCCGCCGACCCCGGCCTTACGGGCGGCGGCATAATGGCTGTCCCTGATGTGTTTGGGCACCTGGCCGAGCGGTTCGTTGTGGACGTCCGCCATGGCCTTCCAGACGGCCGAGGCACAGGCGTTCGACTTCGGGGCGCAGGCCACGTAGATCGCCGCCTGGGCCAGGGGCAACTGCGCCTCTGGCATCCCGACGAACTCGGCGATCTGCACGGCCGCAGCGGCCAGGACCGTCGCCATGGGGTCGGCGTTGCCCACATCTTCGGCGGCACAGATGGCGACCCGGCGGGCAATGAATCGAATATCCTCGCCGCCGCTGAGCATCCGGGCCAGCCAGTAGACCGTTGCATCCGGATCGGAGCCTCGCATGCTCTTCTGCAGGGCGCTGGCCAGGTCGTAGTGCGTATCGCCGGCGCCGTCGTAGATAATCGTCTTCTGCTGAATCGACTCGCGGGCTACATTCAGATCGAAGACGATGGGTCCGTCGCGGCGTCCGGCCGCCTGCGAGAGCACGCCGATCTCCAGTGCCGTCAGGGCCCGCCGGGCGTCGCCGTCGCTCATGACGGCCAGATATTTCAGCGCCTCATCGCCGGCCTGTACCTGATACCGCGCCAGCCCGCGCTGTCCGTCGGCGATGGCCCGCCGCAGCAGCGCCACGACCTCCCCAATCTCCAGCGGCTCGAATCGAAACACCGTGCTCCGCGAGATCAGCGGCGAATTGACACTGAAATACGGGTTCTCCGTCGTGGCGCCCACGAGGATGACGACGCCTTGTTCGACGTCGTCGAGCAGGACGTCCTGCTGAGCACGGTTGAAGCGGTGGATTTCGTCGATGAACAGGACGGTGCGGCCCTGGCCCGTGGCCAGACGGTCAGTGGCCTGGCGGATGACCTCGCGGATGTCTTTGACCGTCGCGGCCGGGGCGCTGAGGCTGTGAAACCGGGCCTTGACATGCCGTGCGATGACCATCGCCAGCGAGGTCTTTCCCACGCCCGGCGGCCCGTAGAAGATGAGGCTGCTGAGCCGGCCGGCCTCCAGCATCCGGCGCAGAAGCTTGCCCTGGCCGAGAAAATGGCCCTGCCCCAGGACCTCATCGAGGTTCCGCGGGCGCATCCGCACAGCCAGCGGCGCCGCGGCCTCCAGGTTCGCCCGCTCGGCGTTGGCGAATAAGCCATTGTCCGGCCGATGTTCCGTCATGGGCGTATTATACGCTCCCGCGAACGGCTTGTCGAAGCCGAATCGG
>DSDB01000269.1 GCA_011057845.1 Phycisphaerales bacterium
GATCGATCCTTGAGTTTGCGGCGGCGAGAATCACGTCCGGTTTGTCGTGCGGCATCCCTGCCCTTGCGTTTCGAAGTCATCCTATGCCTTCTGCCCGCTCATTTTCCTGAGATATTCGACCTCGGCCGCGGTCAGCTCTCGGAAGCGTCCGACACTCAGCCTGCGGTCGTCCAGTTTGCCGATCCGGGTGCGCTTCAGGGTCTTGACCGGAAGGTCCACCTGGGCGAACATCCGCCGGAGCTGCCGGTTAAGCCCCTGCTTGATGGTGATTTCCACGAGCGATTCAACATGCCCACGCTTGAGAATCTTGACGGCGGCGGGGTTCGTCTTGCCCTCGGCCAGCCAGATACCCTTCTTGATCTTCTCGGCCGCTACACCGGTGGCCTGCCCCTTGACCGTAACCAGGTAGGTCTTGGGCACGCCATAACGGGGGTGGGTCATGCGATTGGCCAGCTCGTTGTCGTTGGTCAGCAGGATCAGACCGGTGGTATCGGCGTCGAGCCGTCCGACGCAGAACACGCGCTGTCCAACGCCGAGCAGGTCCACAGCCGTGCGGCGGTTCTGAGGGTCATGGCTCGTGCAGATCACGTTCTTGGGTTTGTTCAGCAGGTAGTAGACCTTGCGTTCGGCCTGGATGCGTCGCCCATGGACGGTTATGATATCCGTCTCGGGGTCGGCAAAGGCCGGCAGCGTGTCCACCACCCGGCGATTGACCCGCACGGCACCGTCGAGGATCAACTGTTCGCAGTTTCTGCGAGAATCGACGCCCGCGGCGGCAAGAATCCTCTGTAAACGCTGCTTGGCCATAGAGTTCCTGTCAGAATCCTTTCGATTCGACCCGTCCTGATTACGCTCCAATGCCCAGCCGTTGTCCATAGATGATCAATACGCAGGCAACGACCCAGAGGGCCGAGCCCACCTGAAACGGCAGATCCCGCAGGATCAACTGCACCGGTCCGCTGAATCGGCCGGTCTGAATCAGGGCGCTGAAGCGGAAGATGCAGTAGAGCACAATCGGGGTTGTGTAGACCAAGTGGTTTGTTCCGAACAGCTTCAGGGTACGATCGTCCATCGTGTAGAGCAGGAAACAAACCACCGCCAGTACGCTGGTTACATCGAGCATGTGCGCCAGAAGCTCCGGGGTATAGCCGCCCAAGGTCGCCCGAAACGACTCGCTATCGGCGGCAAGCTGGGCAATTTCGCTGCGGCGCTTGCCGAACGCCAGAAACAGGCACAGGGCGAATGTGCAGATAATCAACCACGGCGAGATGAATACGCTGAGCACGACGGCCCCGGCAATCGCCCGCAGACAGAAGCCGGCCGAGATCACGATGCAATCCAGGATCAGCATCCTTTTGAAGACCAGCGAATACATGACCATCAGCACCACGTATCCGGCCACAATGGCCATGAGGGGCTCTGACAGCATCCATGCCCCGGCTATCGCCGCCAGGGTGCACAGAAACGCCAGAAACAGGGCCGAGGCAACCGACACCTGGCCGGCCGCGATGGGCCTGAGCCTCTTCTGTGGGTGCAAGCGGTCGGCGGGCCTGTCGATGATGTCGTTAAAGATGTAGACCGCGGAGGCGGCCAGGCAGAAGCACGCGAAGGCCGCCAGCGTCCGGCCTAACGCGGGCAAGACCTCCTCTGACGGGCCGATCAGCTTCTTGCCGAACAGCAGGGCCGCGAAGACGAACACATTCTTCGTCCAGTGTTCGGGTCGCAGTATACGCAGGAACTTCATCCAGCAGTCCTTATTCGGCCGACCGGAAAGCCTCGCCCGGCCGGTTCTATTATGGGAAACCTGTGGCGGGTCGGACACGCCCATTGCGGTCCCGGCCCACCAAAAGTATCGACATTTGCCCGGGGCGGACGTAACATTATGGTCGCCCAGTCAGGGGCTTTATACCGTGCCGATGCCGCTGCCTGCAATATAAATCCATGCTCCAGCCGCACTTATGTGAGAAACAGCCATGATTGAAGCGGTCGTTTTCGACCTCGATGACACGCTCTATGACGAAGTCGACTACTGTCGCAGCGCTTTGGCCGCCGTGGCCGGGTATCTGGCCAAACGGTATTCATCGCAATCGGAGAAGGGCATCTTTCAGGCCCTTTGGAGCCAGTTCGCCGCGGGCAACCATAGCCGGACCTTCAATGCGGCCCTTGATGAGCTGGACATCCCCTACGATGCGGCCACCATCGAGAACTTGGTGAGGGTATACCGCGAACATAAGCCTTCAATCACCCTGCCCGACGAATCCCTCGACGTTCTCAGGGCTCTGGAGGGGGGGTATTCGCTTGGGCTGCTGACCGATGGCTTCCTGCCAGCCCAGCAACTGAAAGTCCAGGCCCTGGGTATCGAGCGGTTCTTTGAGTGCATCGTCTACACGGAGGCCCTGGGGCGGACGTTCTGGAAGCCTTCGCCGGTCGGATTTGAGAAGATGGCGGAGGCGTTGGGGGTCGCGCCTGAACGTATGGTCTACGTCGGTGATAACGAGGAAAAGGATTTTGTCGCGCCCAATGCCCTGGGCTTCCTTACGGTTCGGGTGCGGCGGGCCAGGGGGATTCATACGAGAGACGCGGCTGAGGCTGCGGCAATGGCCAGACGGCGAATTAAACGGCTGAGCGAACTGCCGGGGTTGCTCGCCGGCATCCCATAACAGGTTACGTAGCGAGGTGAAGGGCCCGTCGGACGGCAAAAACCGCCCTGGATGGCCCAAAACGGCCTCAGAACCGTTTTTTTGTTGACTCAGAGGCCGTTTTAGCAGATAATATAGGCTGGAAAGCCTCTTCGAGCCTGCAAAGCTGCACATCACTGTTTGGAGGTGGGGGCTTGACGGCGAATGCGCGTCGAACGGATTACGAGGGTATTGGCACAGTCACGTTCTAAGGAGTTCTGCTTATGCCGCCGGGCAAAAGACAGCAAAGTAACGCCATGCTCTACGGCTTGGTCATCTGTATCTTCCTGACGATTATAGCCATCGCTTTTGCGGTTGTGTTCTATATCAAGGCGGAAGAGTACAAGACCAACGCCGCCACGGTCCAGAAGGACCTGGATGAGCTGGCGAACGCCTCGGAACTGCGCAACCTGGGCAAGCTGGTGGGCAACAAGCAGGGCGGCGAAAGTTGGATGTCGTTGATGGTGGGCTACCACGATCGGGCGGTGGCCATGATCACGGGCGGGGTGGCGCCCGCCACGTCGGCCGAGGTCAAGGATCAGTCGGTCAAAGGCCAACTCGCCAGCGTTATTACCCTGGCCGGCAAGCATATCGTTATCACAGACCCCAACACAATCGGACTGGTGCCCATCATCCAGAAGCTCCAGGTGGAGCTGGCCAACTCGCTTGACACCGCCGAGGCGCTTCGCGGGGAACTGAGCCAGTTGCAAGCCAAGTTCGACGATGCGATCGCGACCCAGGTTCAGGAGCGAGAAACCCTCACCGTGGAGAAGCAGCAGCTCCAGGCCAGGGTCGATGAGATACAGAGCCGTTATGACGATATCGAGAAGCTCCTGATGCAGACGGCCGACGAACGGGCCCAGACGCTGATGCTTCAACTCGATGAGTCGCGGGCCAAGCTCGATCAGACGAGCCAGACGCTCACCGGCACACAGGCCGACCTCAGCAAGGCCGAGACACAGCTCAAGAACGCCCGGTC
This sequence comes from Phycisphaerales bacterium, assembly GCA_011057845.1. Taxonomy (GTDB): domain Bacteria; phylum Planctomycetota; class Phycisphaerae; order Sedimentisphaerales; family Anaerobacaceae; genus UBA2266. The sequence continues at coordinate 3,658 of DSDB01000269.1, forward strand.
ACAGCTCTTCGTGGTCTCGCCGCCGCCGGACGCCAACGCACCGGCCTATAAGCCTGACGGCAAGGTGATTCTCGTAGATGATCTGGCCAATGTCGTTCACCTTGATTTCGGCAGCGACGACATGGTGTACAAGGGACTGACCCTCTCGGTATACGATCGCGGATCGGCCATTACCCGCGAAACCAAGCCCAAGGCGGAAATCGAGGTCTTCGACATTTACAAGAACCACTGCGCGGCCAAGATCACCTCCGGCAGCCGCAAACGGCCGATCCTGACAGATGATCTCGTGGCCAATCTCATCTGGGACCGTGGACAGGTCAACGTGTTCACGGTCACCGGGGATTTCGACATAGACCGCGACGGCAAGACCGATGCGGATGGGGCCGAGAGGATTCGGGCCCTTGTGGAGAGATGGGGCGGCAAGGCCAAGGAGACGGTTACGGCTGAGACCCATTTCGTCATTATCGGAGAGACGCCCGTCGTGCCTAAGCGACCGACCTTTGAGGACCTTGAACTGGATCCGGCGCTGCAGCGCTACTACGACGACGCCATGCGGCGGCTCGAAGAATACAAACAGGCCCAAGCGCTGGCCAAGACGCTGTGGATTCCGGTGTTCAAGTACGAGACGTTCCTGGACTTCATCGGGTACAACAGCCAAGTCAAGAGGCCGGGCGCATTCTGATTCATGCCGGTGGCATCGCCCACGGTTCGACGCCGATAGAGGCAACGTGGACCACTCCCGTGTAGGGGGCGCTTTCGGGATTGGCGAACCCCTGCTTGACGGCGACGAATGTGACCGTACAGGAGGCCCTGACGGCCGCACCCAGAGGCAGGCCCGTGTCGCAGTCCAGTCCGGACGGGATATCGACGGCCAATACATCCACGCCGCTGTCGTTGACCGCCTCAATCAGACGACGGTAGTCGTCGCGGACGGGTCCGCTCAGGCCGGTGCCGAAGACCGCATCCACGAGCAGGTCCGCCCCATCGACAAGTTGCTTCATCCGCCGTACCGTGTCTCCGCCGAGATCAAGAGGCACGACCGCGCCGCCCATGCGCCGCCAGACGTCCAGATGCGTCCTTGCGTCGCCGCGAATCCGTGCGGGATCGCCTGCAATGGCCAGGCGCACGGCGGCCCCGCGATTGGCCAGGTGTCTGGCGATGACGTATCCATCGCCGCCGTTGTTGCCCGTCCCGCAGAGGGTGGCGACGGTCTTGTCCGC
>DSDB01000298.1 GCA_011057845.1 Phycisphaerales bacterium
CGGTCGGGGCCTGCGTGGGCGTCCGGGGAAGCCGAATCAAGAACATCGTCGAGGAGCTCAGCGGCGAGAAGATCGACATCGTCCGCTGGAATGAGTCGTCTCAGGTGCTGGTGGCCAACGCCCTGATGCCCGCCAAAGTCAGTGAGATCGCCCTTTGTTTTGAAATGGGCCGGGCCACGGTGGTCGTTGATGAAGACCAGTTGAGCCTGGCCATCGGCAAGCACGGGCAGAATGTACGCCTGGCCGCCAGGCTCAGCGGCTGGGACATCGATATTCTAACGCCGCAGGAATACAACCAGGGCATCGAGCACCTGACGAATTGCGTCAAGGGCGTCGAAGGGGCCGGGGAAACCGTGGTGGATCGTCTGATTGCGCTGGGCGTGATCAGCGTGCTCGACCTGGATGAGGTCGGGCCCGAACCCCTCGTGACCGAACTGGGCTTCAGCCAGACGCTGGCCGAGGCCCTCGTCGAGGCGGCCGCACAGACGGCCAAGCGGATCGCGGCCGAATCCGAACAGAATCAGGCGGCCAGGCAACTGGCCGGCCGGGCGGAGGCGGCTCAAACGGAGACGGAGACTGAACCTCAGCAGTAATCCCGGAGACCTTTCTTGGCGAACACACGAGTATACATTCTGGCAAAGGAACTGGGCGTCAAGAGCGCCGCGATTGTCAAGAAATGTCAGGACGAGGGGCTTGACATCAGGAACCACATGGCCACGATCTCCGTCGGCCTGGCCGCGACCATTCGCGAATGGTTCTCGGAAGGCGAAAACGTGACCACCGTGGAAACCGCCGAGAAGGTGAATCTGGAGAAGGTGCGCGTCAAGAGGCCCAAACGCAAGGTCGCCAAGGCCGAAGAGACCGACCTGGCCGGCGAAACTCCGACCGAACCGGAGGGCCAGGCCGCCGCGACGGCGTTGGAGGAGGCTGAAGAAGCGATCCTCCCGGACGAGGACGCCGCCGCCATAATTGAGACGCCGCGGGTGGCCCCGGCCGTGGCTGAGCCACCGACGGTTGAGCCCGAGGCGGTCCCGGCCGCGGCGCCCGAGCCGCAACCCGAACCCGAACCCGAACCGGAACCGGCCCCCATCATGCCGGCCGGTCCCATGCTCGAAAAGCCCGCCCCGGCGGCCTTGACCGGCCCACAGCTTGTCCGTATCGAAGCCCCAGAACCCGTGTATGAGCCTCGACATCGACGCAGGCCCCGCCCCGGCGAGGCTGCGACCGAACCGCCGGCGCCCGCAACCGGCGAAGGCGAAGGACAGGCCAAGGGCAAGCGAAGCACCACCAAGAAGAAAGATCGCACCCATGGTCGTCGCAAGGAAGGCGTGGCCGAAGTCGAGGACAACAGCCATAAAGGACGGGGAAAGTGGCGCCAACGTGATATTGAGGAGCGCCGGGCCCGGTTGGATGCCGCCACCGGCGAAGGGCTGCGTCTGCGACCGACACGGAAGATCACAACGAAGGCCGAGCGAGCGGCCGCACAGGCCAGACCCGCCACGACTACGATCACCGAGCCCATTACCGTCAAGAGCCTGGCGGCGGCCCTGGGCGTGAAGATCACCGAGATTATCACACGTCTGATGGCACAGGGCATCATGGCCACGGCCAACCAGATGATTGCTTCCGACATGGCCGAAATGATCGCGCTGGAGTTCGAAACGGAACTGGTGGTCGAGAAGCGAATCTCGCTCGAAGACCAGATCACCGCGGAGTTCGACAACCGGCCGCGGTCCAATCTCAAGAGACGCCCCGTCGTGGCTGCCATGCTCGGACACGTGGACCACGGCAAGACGAGCCTGCTCGACAGGATCCGGGCCACCAGCGTCGCGGCCGGCGAAGCCGGCGGCATCACCCAGCATATCGGCGCATCCCAGGTCACACTCGACGGCAAGACGGTCACATTCCTCGATACCCCGGGGCACGAGGCCTTCACCGCCATGCGGGCCCGTGGGGCCAACATGACCGACGTGGTCGTATTGACCGTGGCGGCCGACGACGGGATCATGCCCCAGACCATCGAGGCCATCGCCCACGGCAAGGCGGCGGGCGTGGCCATCGTCGTCGCCCTCAACAAGATCGATCTGCCCGGATGCGACATCAACCGCATCTACGCTCAGCTCTCCGAGCACGGCCTGACACCCACCGAGTGGGGCGGCGAGACCGAGGTCGTCAAGACCAGCGCCGTTACCGGCGTCGGCGTGGATACGCTCATGGAGACCCTGGACTACGTGGCGGAGCTGCTCGACCTGAAGGCCGATGACGCCATCCCGGCGACCGGCTGGGTCATCGAGGCCAAAATGTCGGCGCAACAGGGTCCGCTGGCCACCGTTCTGGTGAAAGAGGGCTGCCTGAAGAAGGGCGACATCGTCCTGGCCGGCGGAACCTATGGACGCATCAAGGCCATGCGCAACAGCGCCGGCAGGAGCATCAAGATCGCCACCAGTTCCATGCCCGTCGAGATCGTGGGCCTCGACGAAGTTCCCATGGCCGGCGACCGGTTCTTCTGCCTCGACGATGTAAACCAGGCCAAGCAGGCCGCCGAGGAGATGCGGAGTCTCCAGCGGGAAAACGCGCTCGCCCAGAGAACGCAGGTGACGCTCGACAACCTCTTCAGCCAGATCGAGGCCGGCAAGACGCAGGAACTGCGATTGATCGTCAAGGGCGACGTCCAGGGGTCCGTCGACGTTCTCAACAAGTACCTCACGGAATTGAGCACCGACGAGGTGCGCGTGAGTATTCTCCATGCCGCCCCCGGCGGCATCACCGAGGGCGACGTCGTATTGGCCGAGGCCTCCAACGCCATCATCATCGGTTTCAGCGTCAGCCGCGACGAAAGCGTGGCCCGGCTGGCCGAGGCCAAAGGCGTCGATATCCGACTGTACAATATCATCTACCGGATCACCGAAGACCTCCGCGAAGCCATGTCCGGCATGCTCGAACCCGAAGAGAAGGAGGAGACGCTCGGCCGCGCCGTGGTGCGGACGCTCTTCAAGGTCAGCCGCCTTGGAACCATCGCCGGCTCTTATGTCACCAGCGGCCTGGTCGCCAAGAACGCCAAGGTCCGCCTGATCCGCGACAATATCGTCATCCGCGACGAAATGACCGTCGAGTCCCTCAAGCATTTCAAGGACGACGCCCGAGAGGTCAAGGCCGGCCTCGAATGCGGCATCAAGATTTCGGGATTCGACGATTTCAAGACCGACGACGTTCTCGAATTCTACCGGATTATCAAAGTCGCCCGAAAACTCTGATCCGTCCGCCGCGGCCGTCCGGCCGGACCCTGGTTCGCGGAAAGCTCCGCCCATGCCAAGCAGAAGACAGGAAAAAGTTGCTCGTATCGTCAAAGAGGGGGTCTGTGATACCATCACAAATCACCTCTCGGACCCGCGAATACAGGGGCTCGTCAGCGTCACGCGGGTGGAAGTCTCGCCGGACCTCAGAAATGCCTACGTATTCCTGAGCATCTTCGCCGCCGAGGAGAAGGCACAGGCCCTCACCTTTCTGGCGATCCGGCACGCCCGGCGGAGAATCCAGTCCCTGCTGGCCCCCAGAATCCAGAGCAAGTTCTGCCCGGTGCTCCATTTTGAGATGGACGAGCAGTTCAAGAAGACGCTTGAAACCATGCGGCTGATTGACCTGGCCATGAGTGAAATACACGCCCGGCATCCCGAAGACGAGCCGACCGAGCCGCCGGACCCCTCTTCGGCCGATGAACCGCCGGCATAGACGGGTGAACCGATGAAAGACAGCAAGAAGTACGCACCGAAAATCCAGAAGCTCTACCGGTCCCTCAAGACCCGATACCCGAAGGTCGAGGACGTCGTGTATGACGAGCCCGTCGAGGCCGTCATCTACGCGATTCTCAGCCAGACCCTCACCGACAGCGCCGCCCATGCCGCGTTCAGGCGCTTCGGCGACTACTTCGTGGACTGGAATGAGTTGCGCGTGACCCGCGCCGAGGAAATCGCATCCGTCATCGGCCACACGACGCCGGAGACTATCGAAATCGGTGTTCGTCTGGGCGCCACCCTCGGCGCCATCTTCAACGACTACCACAAGGTCGGCCTCGAAGCCCTCAAGAAGCTCGGCAAACGCCCCGTCAAGCAGGCCCTGGAAAAGTACAAGGGCTTCAGCCGGTATGTCGTCGATTACTGCATGTTGACGGCCTTTGCGGGCCACGCCATCCCTTTGACGCCAACCATGATCGAGTTCCTCAAGGACAATGGACTGGTGCACCCCTCGGCCGATGAAGCCGAGATCGAGGGCTTTCTCGGCAAGCAGATTCCGTCCAAAAACGGCTACGAATTCTATGCCCTGTTGAGGAAACACGCCGAATCCGCCAAACCAAAGAAAAAGAAGGCCAGGGCCGAGAAACCTCAGGAGGCGGCGCCCGAAGAAACGCCCGCCAGGGCCGTCGAGCAAGCCGCCTGCGAGACCCCTGAGGAAACCGCCCCCGGGGCCGCCAGGCAAACCCAAAAGTCCGCGGCCGGGACCACTCGAACCAAGACCGCCGCGCCCGCGAAAACCAGGAAGACCAAGAACAAGAAATAGCACTTCGGCCGCCGCATGGCCGCGATCCTGACGGAGGCGGCAACGCACATGATGCAGCCCGACAATCAAACGGACAGTAATCCAATGACACAACAAGCTCTCAAACTGGGCCTGCCCGCCGGAAGCCTCAAGGACGCCACGATTGACCTCTTCGCGAAAGCCGGGTTCAATATCGTCGGTATGGAGCGAGGGTATTTCCCCAGGATCGACGACCCCCAGATCAGCCTCGTCGTGCTCCGCGCCCAGGAGATGGGCCGCTACGTCGGCGACGGCGTGCTGGACGCCGGCATCACCGGCTACGACTGGGTC
>DSDB01000500.1 GCA_011057845.1 Phycisphaerales bacterium
CCGCTGAGATTGTTGACGGCACCGTCACTGCCTCTGCCGGAAGAATCGGCAGCCGTAGCGCCGCCGCCTTCGTCGAGTTTCCACCACCCCAGCAGACTCGGGTCGGCAGCCTCAACCACTGCGCTACAGACAACAACGACACAAAGGCCCCATCGCACCACTTGTGAGAGTCCCGCATACATACCAATCCTCCTTTTTGGACGCCTGCCGACCATGCCGCCGCGCAGCTTCACCCTCGCGGTTTGGGCGTGTTCGAAACATCGTTCCGAACACACGGCCCCGCAGCATGGCACGGCCGCACATTGGCCAGACCACATCTTACCCGGTGCTCTACCGCACCGACACCTTGGATTATAGCATAATCGGCGGCCCGTCCGCAACCCATCCGTCCGTCAACCAACGCCCGACGTCAAGACAGGGGCCACGGCGAACCGACTCAACGACTCTGAACCATGCATAAGTGCTTATGATTGAAGCAGTTAGGCACAGCTACACCGTGGGATTCCGGGCTGTCGCGGTCTCCGTTTACAGGACAGTCTTCCTGTTGTACGGCGTCATTTCTTTGTCGCAGCCAACATGCCTTTCAGGGCGGCCGCCCTGACGCGTCCGGGCTGATCATCGCCCTGGAGCGCTTTGTACAAGGCTACGGCCTCGGACTGGTTTCCGTCGGCAAGCAACCGCTCGGCACAGACCAGGCGGGCATCGGCCACCGGCATCTTCATATCGGCGGATGCTTTCCCGGCGAACTTGCTCAGTTCCCCAGCCGCCGCCGGCGTGCCAATCAGGCCCAGCGATTGGGCCGCGGCCCTGGCGGCCTCGATGTCAGAGTCGCCCAGAAACCCCGCAATGGCCGTGACGCTCTTTGCATCACGACGCACGCCCAACGAACCGATGAGGCCCGACTTGAGCTTGCCCCTGACCTTCGGCAGGGCGTCGCGCATCGCATCAACCGCCTTTTCGTCGGGAAGGCGTTCCAGTGCGTAGCGTGCGATGTGCGAGGTCTGCTCGGCCGGCAGAAGGGCGGCCAGGGCCTCGACGGACTGGCTCGTGCCAATGACCCTCAGCTTGCGGCACACGTAATCCTGTGCGGATCGCGAGATGCCGCCGGCGAGGGCGTCCACCAAACGTTTTTCCAGTGCCTTGCGTGCGGCGGCATCGCCGTGCGTGGCGATAATCGCCTGGTCAATTGGATTCAGGAGCCCGCGATCGGCGCCCCAGTCATAGGTCTTCAGCGTTTCAAATGCGGCGTCTACGGCCGCCGTATCCACCTGCGCAGCGGCCGCGGAAGCTGTGCCGGCCACCACTGTCATCTTAATCGCTTCTTTACTTGTCATAGTCCAGTCTCCTTGTCGCAACAATCGATGGCTTAGATCACCCAGGGCTCTCTTCTAGCAACGTCGACAAGGCGATTGGCTTCGTCGTCGTCGATGAACTGCTGTTTCACGGTGTCCCACTTCAGCGACCGTTCCAGTTCATAGGCAATGAGAAACAGATGGCACACGGTCGTCGTATGGACCGCGTATTCGATATCACGGAAGGGGTTTCGACGCGTCTTGACGCAATCGATGAAATCCCCGTAGATGCCGCCGCTTCCGGCGTACCCGGGAACCGGCTTCGAGGGGCCCTGCTCGTCCGTGCCTTCCACTTGCATGTTCTTGCGGCCGGGGTAGTTGTGGTGGATCAGTTTGCCGTTCGGATAGCGGCAGGTTGCGAACTTCCGGCCGTTTTCGTTATGGAAGATGACCTCTTCGGGCTCCATCTCCCGCACGTCGATGGCAAAGGTCGCCCCGCCGAAATGATGGGCGCCCCAGTCGGTCATGCCGCCACCGGAATAGTCCCGGAAGGACCGCCAGGATGTTCCATCGATACTGTAACTGCCGCTGCATCGATGGGGATGGTAGGGGGCCCAAGGCGCCGGTCCCAGCCACATGTCCCAATCGAAGCCGTCGGGGATCGGCTGGCTTTCCTTGTTGCAGTCGACCGGGAACGGCCCCACGCTGACGTTGATTGACTTGACGTTGCCCATGCTCCCGCCCCAACAGGCGTTGACCACGGCCCGGTAGTCCTCCAGCACGCGCTGGCTGCCACCGGAGACCACGCGGCCGTAACGCCGGGCAGCCTCGATCATCAGCCTACCCTCGCGGAGCGTCTTGGTCTCGGGCTTCTGGCAGTAGATGTCCTTGCCGTTACGGCAGGCCTCAATCACGATAATCGCATGCCAGTGATCCGGAGTCGCACAATGCACCGCGTCGATATCGTCACGGACCATAATCTCGCGGAAATCGCGGTAGGCCTTGCAGTCCGTGTTGCCGTACTTCTGATTCACGGTGTTGGTGGCGCTATCGCGAACATCCCTTTTCACGTCGCACACAGCCACATACTGAACATCGTTGCGGCCCAGGAATGTGCCCATATCGCCCCGCCCCATATTACCGATGCCAATACCGGCCATCACGATGCGGTTGCTGGGCGCCACGTTGCCGTCTGCCCCCATCGCGGATGCGGGGATCAAATACGGCAGCGCCACGGACGCCGCCGCTGTCTTCAGAAATGCTCTTCGACCGCAAGACGCGTACCGGCCCTTCGCCGAGTTGATCGTGTAGTCTGCCATGCGTGGGTCCTTTCCTTGAGTCAGTGTATTGATTGAGCGTGGATGGGAAACGTGCCGTTCCACGTCAGGCCAAACGCTACGTCCCAGGCGACCCTGCGTCCGTTTTGCCGACCAAACGTATTTTTGTGGTTACCTCGCTTCTTGTCAAGTCCATCTTTCCGTGGATTATGCCGTGTGAATCCGTGGCCGACGGCGTCATCCTTCCGATGGCCCTATAGCCCCAGAAACCGCATCGCCAGGCCGCATGCCAAGATGGTCGCCCCGGCGATGAGGTGGGCGAAGCGTTGCACCTTTTTGATCTGGACAAAGTTGATGCCGGTCAAGCCCAGCAGGACGATGGCCATCATGGTGGCGATGGTCGTGGCGGCGAAGACGGCCGTGACCGCGACCAGTCCGCCGACGCCGACATCCCGTGCGGCCGGGTACATGAGGAACGGAATCAGGACCTCGCAGGGGCCGAAGACGAAGATGATGAACAGGGCCCACGGCGTAATGCTGACGGGCACGTGGTCGGCGTGGATGTGGCTGTGTTCGTCGCTGTGGCTGTGCTCGTGGAGGTGCTCGTGGCCATCCGGGTGCAAGTGCGGATGGACGTGCGGGCGATTCTTGTAGGCGCGGCGGATGCCCCAGACCGTATAGGCCAGGCCGAAGGCAATCAGCAGCCACGCCGCCACATCGCCCCGCGCAGACTCGACCGCCTCCAGGCGGCTGACGACGACGCCCAGAGCCACGCCGACGGCGCCCAGGACGATGGAGCTGAGGATGTGGCCGACGCCGCAGAGGAATGTGACGACAGCCGTCTTGGTGCGCGACCACTTCCGCGCCCAGGCGATCATGATAAACGGCAGATAATGGTCGGGCCCCAGCAGGGTATGGACGAACCCCGCCGTGGCCGCTGCGCCTAACAACACCTGCATTTCGGATGACACGATAGTCCCTTTCTTAGAATGTGAATTGGGCGCGGAGGCCGAGCACGGTGGCATCGGCGACGCCCTGGGTCCCGCCGGGGTTCTTGAGATACTGAATATCCGGGCTGATGCTCAGGTGGGGGCAGACCTCGATGCGGTAGTAGACCTCCAGGACCGTCTCGTGGTCCTGCGCGAACGTGGCCGTGGCCCGGTTGGTGAAAGTGCTTGTCGCCACGCCCACACCGAGCACGTCGGCGTCGCGGCCGTCGAAAAGCCCCTGGTATTGGAAACCGGCACTCCAGAAGCGTGTTACGTCGTTGCGAAGGCCGTTGGCGGCCCCGAACCGAAAGAACAGCCCCAGCCCCTGGAAGTCCTGGGGGTCGGCGGTTTCGCGCCAGAGCATCTGGTCGCAACTGGTGTAGAAGCCCAGGTCATCGCGGTAGGCACGGGTGCTGTCGCTGTGGGCCTTGGGCTGCGGGTCGTACCAGAAGCCGAAGCGGTACGCCCCCTGGAGCGGCCCGGCGGGCGAATCAAGGACCGGGGTCAGGCCGGTCTCGAAGATGCCGAAGAAGTAGTCCTCGTCACGAAACGCGGTTCGCAGGCCGGTCTGGCGCATATCCGCCTGGGCATCCACAATCCCGGCGGCGGCATAGAGCCGTTCGGTCGGCCGGTACAGGCTCGACACCCCCAGTGCATAGATGGGAAAGGGGATGGTAGGGTTGTTGACCAGAGCGCCGTTGAGGAACTGGGAGGTCTCATCGTTGGCGAAGAGGCTTGCGTCGAACGCCACCGGGGTCCCGCCGCACTCGAAGCCTCCCGTCAGATCCATCTTGCCGGCCCTCAGGGTGAATGTGTCACCGAAGCCCTGCTCATACCAGAGTTCCGTCAGGATCAGGGCATCCCGCGGCTGGGCATCGGCGTTGACGCCGGAGAAGCTGCCCACGGACGGCCCGTCAATGCCCTGGGCTCGCGGCCAGAATCCCTCGGCGTGGGCGAACAGGGAGGCCGACTCGATGCCGAGCAGGCGCTCCAGTCCGGCCGTGACCTGCACATCGTAGCTGCCCGCCAGGCGGCCGGCGCGCCGGCGCGTACTGACGCCGCCGTGGGTGTTCTGTTGATAGATACCGGTCAAGCCCAAGGCCACCTCAATATCTTCAGCGGGAATGTGCTGCCGCACTTCCTGCAATCGGCTGGAATGACTGTGGTCCTGCGGTGAGGCCGCCCATGCTGAACCGGTGCAGACGGCGGCAAGGCAGAGACTCACGGCCCAGAGGTCCGCGGGGGCACGGCCCTGGTTGTAGATGTCTGAATGGCTGTGGTTGTGCATCACGG
>DSDB01000309.1 GCA_011057845.1 Phycisphaerales bacterium
ATGTGGTGGTGGAACAATCGGGGATACACGCCCGCCGGCGCGGAGGCGTGGAACTGTATTCGGGCGCTGGACTATCTCGAGACGCGGCCGGAGGCCGATGCGAGCCGTTTCGGCGTGACGGGGCGGTCCGGGGGCGGGGCCTACAGTTGGTGGATCGCGGCGCTGGATGAGCGAATCAAGGTCGCCGTGCCCGTGGCGGGGATCACCGACCTGCAGAACCATGTGGTCGACGGTACGGTCGAGGGGCACTGCGACTGCATGTTCTTTCTCAATACACACCGCTGGGACTATCCGCTGGTGGCGGCGCTGGTGGCCCCCAGGCCGCTGCTTCTGTCGAACTCCGACAAGGACAGCATCTTCCCGCTCGACGGGGTCTATCGCACGTACCGGAAGGTGCGCGACATCTATGGATTCTACAACGTGCCGCGCAGCCTGGGCCTGAACATCACGGAGGGGCCTCACAAGGACACGCAGGAACTCCGCATCCATGCGTTTGTATGGTTCAACCGTTTTCTCAAGGGCGATGAGTCATTGATTGACCCAACGGCCGAGCGTTGTTTTGAGCCGGAACAGCTCAAGGTCTTTAAGGAGTTGCCCGCCGACCAGATCAATGCCCATGTCCATGAGACATTTGTACCTGCGGCGCCGCCCTTTGAGCCGCCGACGTCCGATGAGCAGTGGAAGCAACTGCATGATGATTCGCTTGAGATACTGCGGAGCAAGTGCTTTAACGGCTGGCCGCGAGAGGACGAGGCGGGCGGCCTGAACACCCGGAGGGTTTTCTCGGGGCGCAACAGGGGCCTGCAACTGGAGGTGTATGATTTCCAGTCCCAGCCGAATGTGCCGTTGCGTCTGTATATCGTCAAGAGGTCCGGATTGGGCTTGCCGCGCGGTCTGACACTTGCCGTTTTGGATCAGGACTCATGGGACGATTGGGCCTCGACACTGCTCACCGGATGGCCTGCGATGGCAACCGATGCCGGGACCGTGGAACCCAATGAGGCCCGGTTTGGCGAATTGCGGGAGATGATTCGAGGCGGCGATCGGGCGTTCGCATTCGTGACGCCTCGCGGTGTGGGTCCAACGGCGTGGATCGTGGAGCCGAAGAAGCTCATTCAGATACGGCGGCGGTTCATGCTGCTGGGACAGACGCTCGACGGGATGCGGATATGGGATATCCGGCGGGCGATGGCGGCGGTTCGGGACATCGGTGGGGCCGACAGGTTGACCCTTCAGGCATCGGGCGAGACCGCCGCGATGGCCGTCTACGCCTCACTCTTTGAAGACGGCATCGAGGCCATGGAACTGCACACGCTGCCCGAATCCCATCGCAACGGCCCCATCATCCTCAACGTGGAGCGATACTTCAGCATGGATCGTGCGACGGCGCTGGCGGCGAGACGGTGTCGCCTGACAACCGACTGATGCGCAGAATACAGGCCCCTGTGTGTGTCGTTTGAAACGACCGTGTGGGCTATCGCACGTCCAACTGGACGAGTCGCTCCTTGAGATCGCCGCGGGCATCCGTGCGATAGATCTCCATCTTGGTCGGGACCATCGCTCGGGTCCTGGACGCGGGGATATAGTCAAAGCCGCGGACGGCCAGCATGGCGTTGTCATCGCCGCCGGTCAGCAGAACCGTATCGACCAGGCCGCCGGCACGACGCTGGTAGAAGATCACGTTCGACCAATAAGGACTGATCAAATTCTTCTCCCGCGGGTCGGGCACCCATGTCCTGGCCAGCCGTTTATACCAGGTCCCTTCCAGCTTTACCGCATCCGGGATCTGTTCAAATCGGGCTGTGGAATCGAGCATTCGCACGGGCGCGGTGACCAACAATAGTACGGCCTCAGCCATATCACGCGGCGAGACCTGACGGCCGGAGACATCCTGGCGCCGGTCGCCTTCGGTCGTAGCGAACCGGCCGCCGGCCAGGTCCCATTGACAAAGCCCCAACGGCTCCTTCGACGAGACAGTGACAGCGTTGGACCACGGTCGGATGGCGATGACGTGCTCGGTCAGATAACTGCTGCCATCGGACCGGTAATAAGCAGCCACCACGGACAGATCGATAGAGTCGGTCTGCTTCCATGTGTCGAGGCCGCCCGTGACTTCAAGGGCGGCGGCGGCCTGCTCAGTAACGGGCAGGTCCCCCGTGACGGACAAGCTATCGGCCTTCGGGCGTTTACGTTGTTCCTGACAACCGACAAAAACCATCACTGCCGCCAGCAGGCACACCCATCGTATACTCGGATTACCCATCGGCCCTGCTCCTGATAGATCGACGTAGTCTTCGGTTCGGATCGGCTCAGCCGTCGCACTGCAGGTTGGCAAGCTGCTGCATCAGCTTGAATCGGTCGGCCGCATCCTTATTCGCCAGTTTCATCAGTTCGGCCGCGGTATCGGGTTTGCTCTTCTTGAGCGAGCGATACCGGTTCTCGCCGTAGGCGTAATCGGCGAATTCCATCGTCGGCGCCTTGGAGTCCAGCAGCAGCGGGTTCTTGCCCTGCGCCCGGAGCCTCGGGTCGAAGCGGTACAGCGGCCAGTGCCCGCACTCGACGGCCTTGACCTGTTGCTGATAGCCGGTCGTCATGTCGATTCCGTGCGCGATGCAGTGGGAGTACGCGAGAATCAGCGAGGGTCCCGGATAGCTCTCGGCTTCGACAAAGGCCTTGACGGCCTGGTTGGGATTGGCGCCCATGGCGATCTTGGCCACATAGATATTGCCGTAGGTCATTGCCAGCAGGCCCATATCCTTCTTCGGGGCGGGTTTGCCGGCCGCGGCGAACTTGGCCACCGCCGCCCGCGGCGTGGACTTGGACATCTGGCCGCCCGTGTTGGAATAGACCTCGGTGTCAAGAACCAGCACGTTGACGTCGGCGCCGCTGGCCAGGACATGGTCCACGCCGCCGTAACCGATGTCGTAAGCCCAGCCGTCGCCGCCGAGGGCCCAGACGCTCTTGCGCACGAGGTAATCGGCGACCGTCAGCAGCCGATTGCACTCGGTGCAGTCGCTCTTGGCGCATCGGGCCTTGAGTTGTTCGATGCGGGCCCGCTGGGCCTCCACGTCCTCCTGTTCGGGGCTATTGGCGACGGCCGCTTCGCGGATCTCGCCGGCCAGCTTGCCGTCGACGCAGCCCTTCTGGGCGATCTGGTCGAGCAACTCGAGTGCGTATTGTTTGAACTTGTCGACGGTCAGTCTCATGCCCATGGCAAACTCGGCATTGTCCTCGAAGAGGCTGTTGCTCCATGTCGGGCCGCGCCCGTCGGCACGAGTCGTATACGGCGTCGTTGGCAGGTTGCCCCCATAGATGGACGAGCAACCGGTGGCGTTGCCGATCATCGCCCGGTCGCCGAACAACTGGGTCATCAGCTTCACGTAAGCGGTCTCGCCGCAGCCGGCACAGGCGCCGGAATACTCGAACAGCGGCCGGACCAGCTGGCTGCCCTTGACGGAGGCGGTCTTGAAGAGGGACGGATCCGTATCCGGCAGGTTCAGGAAGAACTCGTAGTTCTCACGCTCTGCGGCCCTCAGCGGCTCTTGGAGGGCCATGTTGATGGCCTTGCGCCCGGTCGGCTGCTTGTTCTGGTCCTTCTCGACGCCCGGACAGTTGACCACGCACGCCCCACAACCGGTGCAGTCTTCGGGGGCCACCTGGACGGTGAACTTCATGCCGGCGAATTCCTTGCCTTTGGCGTCGGCGCTCTTGAACGTCTTCGGGGCCTTCTCCAGATGCTTGGGATCGTAGGCCTTGACGCGGATGGCGGCGTGCGGGCAGACCAGCGAGCAGCGTGCGCACTGGATGCAGACGTTCGGCTCCCATACCGGGATATCGACGGCGATATTGCGTTTTTCATATTGGGTTGTGCCCAACGGGTACTTGCCGTCGATCGGCATCTTGCTGACGGGGATGTCATCGCCGCGGCGGGCCATGATCTCGGCCGTGACGGTCTGGACGAACTCGGGGGCGTGCGCCGGAACCACGGGCGGCATCGTGATCTTGCTCGTCGCCTTGGTGGGTACCTTGACCTCGAAGATCCGATCCAGGGCCCCATCGACGGCGGCGTTGTTCATCTGGACGATCTTCTCGCCCTTCTTGCCATAGGTCTTCTGGATCGCGCCCTTGATGGCCTTGACGGCCTCGTCCAGGGGGATAATCCCGCTGATCTTGAAGAACGCCACCTGCATGATGACGTTGATGCGGGCGCCAAGACCGAGTTCGTGGGCCAGCGATATCGCGTCAATGACATAGAACTTCACTTTCCTGTCAATGAGCTGCTGCTGGACCTCGCGGGGCAGCGTATCCCATACCTCATCGGGTCCATGGCTGGTCGTCAGCAGGAAGGTGCCGCCTTTGCGGACCGAGCTGAGCATGTCATACTTTTCGAGGAAGCTGGGATTGTGGCAGGCGACGAAGTCGGCCTTGCTGATGAGATAAGGCCGGCGGATTTCGGCCTTGCCGAATCGCAGGTGCGAGATGGTGACGGCGCCGGCCTTCTTGGAGTCGAAGACGAAGTAGCCCTGGGCGTTGTTGTCCGTTTCCTCGCCGATGATCTTGATGGAGTTCCTGTTGGCGCCGACCGTTCCGTCGGAGCCCAGCCCGAAGAACATGGCCGAGTACAGACCCTTGTCCGGCACATCGAATTCGGGATCGACCGGCAGGCTCGTGTGGGCCACATCGTCGATGATACCCACGGTGAAACTGCGCTTGGGCGTGGGGGCGTCGAGGTTGTCGAAGACGGCCTTGACCATGGCGGGGGTGAACTCCTTGGAGCCCAGGCCATAACGGCCGCCCACGATCACCGGGTAGCTGTGGAATGGGCCCTTGCC
>DSDB01000121.1 GCA_011057845.1 Phycisphaerales bacterium
AGGCAAGATGACGGAAAGGGCGGCAATCATATTAGCGGCCGGGGCGAGCACGCGGATGAATACGCGCCTGGCCAAGGTGCTGCACGAGGTCTGTGGTCGGCCGATGCTGGACTACGTGCTGGAGGCCTGCCAGGAGGTCGGCATAAACCGGATTTACGTGGTCGTCGGGTACTGCCACGAGCAGGTCAAGGAGCGTTACGGGCCCGGCAACCACATCACCTGGGTGCATCAGGTCGAGCAGTTGGGCACGGCCCACGCGGTGATGTGCTGCAAGGAGCACCTCAAGGATTTCGACGGGCAGACGCTCGTGCTCTGCGGGGATGGGCCCCTGATTCGAGCGCACACGCTGCGGACGCTGATCGCCACGCACGAGGCGGGCCATTCGGCCACGACGCTGGCCACGGCCGTGCTGGACAATCCCAAGGGTTACGGCCGGATCGTTCGCGATTCCTACGGCAATATCCAGGGCATCGTCGAAGAGAGCGACTGCACGCCCGAGCAGAAGGCCATCCGGGAGGTCAACCCGAGCTACTATCTGTTCAATAACAAGCTGCTCTTTGAGACGCTCGAAAACATCAAGCCGAACAACGTCAAGGGCGAGTACTACGTCACCGACGCCCTGTCGCTGATCATCGCATCGGGCCACAAGGTCACGGCCATCACGGCGGTTCGGCCGGAAGAGGCGATGGGCGTCAACAGCCGGGCCCAGCTCAGCGTCGCCAGCAAGATCATGCAGCAGCGCATTCAGCAGAAGCTCATGGACGACGGCGTCACCATTGTGGACCCGGACAACACGTGGATCGACGCGCGGGCGATCATCGGGCAGGACACGGTGATCGAACCGTTTACGTATATCCACGGCCAGGTGCGGATCGGCAAGAACTGCCGGGTCGGGCCGTTTGCCTATGTCCGGCACGGCACCGAGATCGGGGACGACGTGGTCCTCGGTGTGTTCACGGAACTCAAGAACACCAGCCTGGCCGACGGCGTCCGCGTGCGGCATCACAGCTATCTGGGCGATGCCCGAGTGGGGTGCAACGTGAATATCGGCGCCGGGTCCCTGACGGCGAACTTTGACGGCCACGAAGTTCAGCAAACCATTGTGGGCGACAATTGTTTCATCGGAACGGGGGCGGTGCTGATTGCGCCGCTGAAGATCGGCGACGGGGCGCATATCGCCTCGGGAACGGTGGTATCGCAGGATAGTGTCAATGCGTTGGGGGCTGGGGCACAGTAATGTTTCTGAACGAGAATCTGAAGGTATTTTCGGGCACGAGCAATCCGGAACTGGCGGCGGCGGTGTGCCGGTATCTGGACATCCCGCTGGGCGGCGCCGAGATACAGCGTTTTCCGGACGGGGAGAAGGTCATCCGGGTCGAGGACGACGTGCGGGGAACGGACTGTTTTGTGATCCAGTCGACGTGCAAGCCGGTGGATGAGCACGTGATGGAGCTGCTGATCTATCTGGACTGTCTGCGGCGGGCCAGCGCGCGCCGGATCACGGCGGTCATCCCGTATTTCGGCTACGCGCGTCAGGACCGCAAGGACGAGGGGCGGGTGCCGATCACGGCCAAGCTCGTGGCCAATATCATCACGGCCGCCGGCGCCAACCGCGTCCTGGCGATCGACCTTCACGCCCAGCAGCTTCAGGGTTTTTTCGACATACCGGTGGACCATCTGACGGGCGAGCTGGTGCTTAGCAAGTACTTCCTGAGCAAACGGCTCAGCAATCTGACGGTGATGTCGCCGGACGTGGGCAACATCAAGACGGCGGCGCGGTTCGCCGCGCACTTGGGCGGGGACCTGGCGATTATACACAAGAAACGGCTCAGCGGCAGTGATGTCGAAGCTGCCGAAATCATCGGTGACGTCGAGGGCCGCAACATTCTGATGTGCGACGATATCATCGCCACCGCCGGCACCATCTGCAGCGCCGCCCGGCTGATCAAGGAGCGCGGCGGCAAGGATATCTACGTCGGCGCCACGCACGGCGTCTTCGCCGGGGCGGCGATCAAACGCCTGGCCGAGGCGCCGTTTACCGAGGTGGTCGTGTCGGACACGATACCGCTGAGCCCGGAGACCCGCCAGGCCGCCAGGATACACGTCCTTTCGGTGGCGTCCATGCTGGGCGAGGCCATCAAGCGGATTCACAGAAATGAATCGGTGAGCAGTCTGTTCACGAGTTTTTGATACGTATGTATTGTGGCAATGAAATGAGGAGCACATGAGCAAGAATCTATCCTTGAAAGCGGAACTGCGGGAACGGACGGGCTCGAGGCAGGCGGCGGCGGCGAGGCTTCGTGGCCGGTTGCCCGCGGTGGTCTATGGTCACAAGAAAGACGCGTTGGCGGTGTCGATCGATGCCCACGATTTCGCGGAAGGGCTGCATCACGGGCATCGCCTGCTGGACCTCAAAGTCGGCGGCACGACCGAGACGGTGTTGATCAAGGACCTGCAGTACGACCATCTCGGGCGGGACCTGGTCCACGTGGACCTTCAGCGGGTGGATGTGACGGAGTTGGTTCGGGTGGTCGTTCCGATCGAGTTGAAGGGCACGGCCGAAGGGACTCACCACGGCGGGATCATCGAGGAACACGTTGACCGTCTGGAGGTTGAGTGCAGCGTCACGGACATTCCGGAGTCCATCGCGGTCTCGGTCAAGGACGTCAAAGTCGGCGATGCCCTCCATGCCGGGCAGGTTGCACTTCCGGCGGGGATCAAACTGGTGAGTTCTCCGGAGCTGGTCCTTGTGACCTGCCATCTGGTGGCCGCGGCCAAGACCGCCGAGCAGGCCGAGGAAGAAGCCCCGGCGGCTCCGGAGGTCATCGGTGAGGCCGAGCGCGCGGCGCGGGCCGCTCAGCAGGCCGAACAAGGGTAAACGCCGTGGGCCTGTGGTTCTTCAGCAAGGAGCGTCCGGCCTCGGTGAAGCTGATCGTCGGACTGGGCAACCCCGGCGACGCCTACGCCGGGACCCGCCACAATATGGGTTTCGACGTGGTGGACCGCCTGGGCGCGATGTTGGGGGTCAAGGTCAAGAAGGCGAAGTTCGGGGCCCGTTTCGGCGAGGCCCTTTCAGGACAGGACAAGTGCATACTGTTAAAGCCGTGGGCGTTCATGAATCGTAGCGGGCAGGCGGTGGCCACGGCAGTGGGCTTCTACCGGCTGGACCTGGCCGAATTGCTGGTCATCACCGACGACATGGCCTTGCCGCCGGGGCGGATTCGCCTGCGCGTCGGAGGTTCGGCCGGCGGACACAACGGGCTGGCGGACATCATCGGGCGGCTCAAGAGCGACCGGTTCGCGCGGCTTCGCGTGGGCATCGGCCCCAGCAACCTGCCGGATTCGGCCGATTATGTGCTCTCGCGGCCCGCCGCGGCCGAGCGCGCGTTGTTGGACGAGGCCATCGCCCGGGCCGCCGAGGCGGTGCTGTGCTGGGCGTCCGAAGGCATCGAAATCGCGATGAACCGCTTTAACAGTACGGGTAGCAATAGCAAGGACCAGGAGTTGCGGTAAGTATGGCGACCCGGCTCTGATGTGTGTATGTGCGAAAATGACTGGACGGTTTGACTTTTTGGTTTGGTGATCAGGAGGTACTTGGCTTGAGAACGGCTACGAAGAGAATCTATGAAGGCATGTTCCTGGTGGATTCGGCGCTGGCGGCGTCGGACTGGGACGGTGTGATCGGGGCGATCGAGCGGATCCTCGGCCGCGCAGGGGCCGAGATCCTGTCCATGCGCAAATGGGACGAGCGCAAGCTCGAGTACGAGATTCAGCGTAAGAGCCGCGGCACTTACATCCTGACGTACTTCAACGCCGCCGGCGACAAGATCGGCGGAATCGAACGCGACGTGCAGCTTTCCGAGCAGATCCTGCGCGTCCTGATCCTCCGCGGCGACCATGTAACGCCCGAAGTGATGCAGCAGGACACCCCGGCGATCCTCGCGGAAAAGCAGGCGGCCGCCGAGACCGCCGGGGTCGCAGTGGCCGCTGAAGGAGCGTCGGAAGGCGATGCGGGTGATGCGGGTGATGCGGGTGATGCGGGTGATGCGGGCGATGCGGGCGATGCGGGCGATGTGGGCGATGTGGGCGATGTGGGCGAGGAGGTGCCCGTGGACGAGGCGGACGAAGACCTTGCCGGCGAGGGTCTGGACGACGCTGGGGACAACGAGCTAAAGTAAGACCGGGGGAGTCCTTATGGATGGACCCGGATCGGCCAAGACGGCGCCGAAGCACTGAAACCCTTTTAGAGAAGGGAGTTACGGCATGGCGAATTTTAACAAAGTGCTGTTGATGGGCAACCTGACGCGCGATCCGCAGTTGACGTATCTGCCGAGCCAGACGCCGGTGGTGGACTTTGGGCTGGCGATCAACCGCAAGTGGACGGGCCAGGACGGTAGCGCTCGTGAGGAGACGTGTTTCGTGGATTGTCGGGCGTTCGGCCGACCCGCTGAGACGATTAACAAGTACCTCAAGAAAGGCCAGCCGCTTTTCGTCGAGGGCCGGCTGACGTTTGACCAGTGGACCGCGCAGGATGGCAGCAAGAAGAGTAAGCACCGCGTAACCGTGGAGAACTTCCAGTTTCTCGGTGGCGGTGGCGGGGGTAGCCAGAGAGGTGCCGGCGGCGGCGATGTGAGCGACGATATGGGATCGCAGGTTCCTCCGATACCCCATGATGATATACCGTTCTAACGACAGGCCCGCAAGCTGCGTTGGCGGGATGTTTTTCAAAGCAGGATAGTCAAGATAGGAGCAGACAGGTAGAATATGGCACGACGAAATATCAGCCAGAACAAGAAACGGCGCAAGACCAGTTTCACCGGAACGC
>DSDB01000123.1 GCA_011057845.1 Phycisphaerales bacterium
CGAACGGCGCAGCGGCATATCGGATGCCCGGTACGATGCCCAGACCGTGTTCGGTGTCTCCGATGTACCAGCCGGAGATCAGGAGCAGGACGCCCGCGGCCGCACAGCAACCGAGCAGCTTGTTTCGCGGCTTGATGTCGAGCAGGTCGTCGACCAGCCCGACGAAACAGGCGATGCCGCCGCCGGCCAGGACCGCGAGCAACCAGCGCATGGCCAGAGGAGCATAGTCAGCCTTGCCGATGCACTGGATGCCGACGAGCACGCCGACAATCAATCCCACGAACATGCCCAGGCCACCGAGATAGGCAATGGGCTCCTTGTGAATCTTGACGGTGTCATTAGGTCTGTCGACGATGCCGAATCGAAGGGCCGCCTTCTTGCAGAGCCACGTGGCGGCGAAAGCAGACGCCCATGCGGCCGGCAGAATGGGCCAGAACCGCAGCACCGAGACGATCGAATGTTCCTTGCCTATTAGTTGCTCAAGCATTACGGGGTGACGCCTTTGCCGGTGGAGCCGTCCAGCCATACCTCGCAGTCGTACCGAAGCATGGTCAGATGGTTCCTGAAACCATCAAAACGGATGCGGGGCTTCCTGCCGACGAGTTCCTGCCAAATCCATTGGGGAAAATCGGCCCCGGCCTTGATGGACAGGGGCGCGCCCCCGCCGAAGCGGGGATTGACTTCAATGAACCTCAGACTGCCGTCGGGGCGGACGAACAGTTGCAGCGTAATCACGCCGGGTCCGGCGCCGAGGGTTTCGACCAGAAGGGCCGAACGCTCCATGATGTGGCGGTCTTTGACAATGCGGCTCTTGCTGACCTCTCCGGCGCGGACTTCAAGGCGCTTGCGGGGCACCACGCACCGGACGCGCATGTCGAAATCGACGTAGACATCGCACGTGTGCTCGGCGCCCTCGACATATTCCTGGCAGATGGCGTTGGGGATGTGCCGGCCGTAAAAGCGAAGCTCCGATCGGTTGTGCGCGACGGCATTGCCACGGCTGGCGTAACCGTCCCAGGGCTTAATAAAGCATGGCCATGTCAAGTCGCGGGCTTTGAGCGCAGCCGCGATACTCAGCGTCCGCGGCGTCTTGAAACCGTTGGCGGTAAGATAGTCGTAGGTCTTGCGTTTGTCCTGGCAGATCCGCACGACTTCAGGATCCGACACCAACAGCCTGCATCCGAGTTGCTCGAAGAGCCGCTTGTTGTCGGCCAGCAGTTGAAGGTCCAGGTCGACGGTCGGCACGACAAGACGGACATCGTTGGACTTGACGATGTCGAGCAGTTGCCGCAGGTACTCCGGATGGTTGACCTTCTCGACGATGAACCGCCGGTCGCACAACTGCAGGGCCGAACTGAGAGGCGTCGTCTCGGTGCCGAGCATGGCGGCGTTGAGCCCGAGCTTTGCGGCGGCCCGGCGGAAGGTCTCCAGCAACGAGACCCGCCGGCCGATACACGTAAACAAGACGTTGAAGGCCGACCGGGCGGCCTTGGGGGATGGGCAAGCATGTCTCTGACCCGCGTCTTTTCTGCGCGACTCAGTCATAAGGTCTCCTGTCAATCTGCATCGAGGCGCATCTTCCTGGACGCATGACTATAGCCTTACGCCGCCGGACGGTCAAACGCAAATAGTCCGGCCGCCCCGCCGGATTGGTTTGACATGGCCGCCGACGAGCCATAGACTATGGCCTCGTTGTCATCATCGACCAAAGACAGACGCCGGTTTACTTGCACGTTGCAACTTTATAGGACGCTGCTTTTCCAGGGCGTCCTGGTGGCCGTTCGGTGCCCGGCAAGGACGAATCGTTGAAGGGGCATACATGGAGGTCCGTTTTCTGGATCTGTCGCAGCAGTACGCCGGCTATCGGGGGCGTGTTCTACAGGCGATTACCGAAGTCTGCGACAAGCAGACCTTCGCATTGGGTCCGGCGGTGGCCGCGTTCGAGAAGCGGGCGGCCGCGTACTGCGGCGTGCGGCACGCCATCGGGGTATCGAGCGGCACGGACGCCCTACTGGTGAGCCTGATGGCCCTGGGGGTCGGTCCCGGCGACGAGGTGATTACGACGCCGTTCACGTTCTTCGCCACGGCCGGGGCGATTTCGAGGCTGGGCGCCAGGCCGGTCTTTGTGGATGTCCGGCCGGATACGTACAACATAAACCCCGACTTGATCGAGCCGGCCGTAACCGACCGCACGAAGGCGATTATCCCGGTGCATCTGTATGGCCAGGCCGCGGCGATGGAGGCGATTGCCGAGATTGCCTCGCAGCATGAACTGAAGGTAATCGAGGATGCGGCGCAGGCCATTGGGGCCGAACGCAACGGGCGGCGATGCGGTAGCCTGGGGGATTTGGCGGCATTCTCCTTTTATCCGACGAAGAACCTGGGCGGATTCGGCGACGGCGGGATGGTCACGACCGACAACGACGAGCTGGCCGCCAAGGTGAGGATTCTCCGCGACCACGGACAGGACCCGCGGTACTTCTACCACGTCATAGGGGGCAATTTCCGCCTGGACGGTATTCAGGGGGCGGTGCTGGATGTGAAACTGGACTACGTGGACGGATGGAACGCCCGCCGCAGAGCACTGGCGAAGCTCTATAACCGTCTGCTGGCGGATTCGCCGGTCCAGACGCCGCTGGTCGAGGCCGAGAACCTCTGTTGCTACCACCAGTACACGATTGTGGCGCCTCAGCGGGATGCGTTGAAGGACTACCTGGCGGAAAAGGGCGTCGGCTCGGCGGTTTTCTACCCGAAACCGTTGCACGTCCAGACGTGTTTCAAAGATCTGGGCTACAGTCCCGGCGATCTGCCGGTGGCTGAGCGTCTGGCCGAGGAGGTCCTATCGCTGCCGATCTACCCGGAATTGACGGACCAGCAGATTCACTACGTTGCCGGGGCGATCCGGGCGTTCTACGGGGCCCGGTGAGAGGACCTGCCCGGCCGCTGCAAGGAGAAGGACGTTGCTGAGAACCGAAGACAATCCGCCGCCGACCTGGCCACAGGGCTTAACGTTGGCCGAGTTCGCCGGCACATGGTGGGTGGCCCACACCAAGAGCCGCAACGAGAAGGCCTTGGCACATGACCTGATCGCCTTGAACATCCGTTACTTCCTGCCCATGACCTGGAAGGTCAGCCGCAAGAGCCGCCGGACGGTGCGTTCGCTGCTGCCGTTGTTCGCCGGGTATCTGTTCTTCTGCGGCAGCGAGGTCGACCGGCTGGAGCTGTTACGGACAAATCGGGCGGCGAACATCATCCCCGTGGCCGACCAGCAGCGTCTGGTCCGGGAACTCGTGCAGATCGAGCAGGCGCTGAAGGTTGGGGCCCCGCTATCGCCGCATGACTACATCAGCCGGGGCCAGAAATGCCGTGTTATCGCCGGACCCCTGATGGGATTGCAGGGCATTGTCGCGGAAACGCGGGGAACGATACGGCTGGTCTTGCAGGTCGAGATGCTGGGCCAGGCCGCCAGCGTGGAGATCGACAGCGACATGATTGAAAAGGTCGAGGACTGAGTTTGTAGTGCGTATTGCGTCCATCGTCCATCGTCCGTCCAGGGTATTGACTGAGGGGGGCGGGGTGTGGTATAATAGTGTTGTGTGGCGGCAGGCAGGTGGTATGGAGGAGGTGTGTCTTGCGGGCCGAAGAAACCCGTCCAACTATGAGCATCGCTGTGGGCTGTGCCGTGATGGTATGCGCCGTCGCGGCCTTGCTGGGCTGGTGCGCGGGGGCATCGGGGGTGATTCTGCACCCGGCCGGCGAGCCTAACCTGGCCGTCTGGCAGGACAGGCCGCCGACGGCGGTGATTGGGCGATGGGGCTCGAACGCCTCGTGCGTCGTCGTCTCGCCGAATTGCATCGTGACGACCCGGCATCAGGGCGGCTCGACCGCGACGGTGGTCCGCGTGGATGGCGTGGCCTACGGCATCGACCGGATATGGAACCATCCGCGGGCGGACCTGCGGGTGGTCAGGCTTCTGGGGGCGGCTTTCAATGACTTCGTCGACCTCTACGATGCCGGGGGCGAGATCGGACGCAGCGTGGTTATCGGCGGATACGGGCTGATTCGGGGCCTGGAGTTGGTCACCGGCGGTACGGTCTACGGCTATTCGTGGCAGGCCACGGGCAATACGGTTCTGCGCATGGGGACTAACCGCATCGATTCAATCCCCGCCCCGGCATCCGGGGATGCCTACACGTCGGAGATTCTGGCCGCCGATTTTGACGGCCTGGGCAGCGGGTTTGCCACGCAGTACGAGTGCACCGTCGCCCGGCACGACTCCGGCGGCGGCTGGTTCATCAAACGCGACGGCCAATGGCGACTGGCGGGGCTGTCTCGCAGTATCGAGGCGCACTACGCCGAGGGGCACGAGGACGACCCGAACTACATTCTGGAGCAGTCCTGGTTCCGCAATCGCGGGCAGCCGGAACTGCCGGACCCGGACTACCTCGACGCCGTGCGGATCGGTCCTTACGCCGACTGGATACGGATGGCCCTGGGCAGCCCGATGCCCGGCGACCTCAATGAGGACCTGCGGGTGGATTTCGCGGATGCGGCGATTCTGGGGTTACACTGGGGCCGCACCGATTGCGCAGCGCCCGATTTCTGCGGTCGGGCCGATTTCGAGCCGGATGGAGACGTGGACTTCGACGACCTGGCCTGGCTGGCGGTCCACTGGCTGACGCCAGGTCTCGATCCATGACCGGACTGGTCCTGGGATGTGCCGCGTAATGCCGCCCGGAGCCCCGCCATTGTCCAGGAGGGAGTGGAGAAGCCGGTTTGTCGTAACATGGGGATCCGTCTGCTGGAGAAGGCCAAAACGCAAAG
>DSDB01000342.1 GCA_011057845.1 Phycisphaerales bacterium
CCGGAGGTCGATCTGATCGGCCCTGCGACGGCTACGCCTTGGTTCCTGTGCGAAACTGGTGGACTGTACCGTTTTGAGCTTGTTGTCCGCGACCCGTTCACCGCGTCCGAACCGTCTTACGTGGAAGTCGTCACCGTGGGCGTGACCGTCATCCAGCAGGCCCTTGTGGCGACGGTTCCCGATGTGTCTTACTACTTCTATCCCGATGTCTCGGGTCCGCACATTGTCTACGCCGCCGGCTCGTTCAGCGCCTATGACTGGGACATCAAGTGCCGCAACACCCTTACGCAGGAAGTCACCACTATTTCATCGGGACGACTGGACACGCACCCCCGGATCGACGGCGATATCGTCGTCTGGGCGGGTGGATCGGCGCCTCCGTACAACGGGTACCAGGGCCGGGAGAACCTGAGCGTGTTCGCCCGCAATCTGGCCACCGGCGTTCAGGTGGCGCTGGCCCAGCACGACAACTACAATTCCTTCAGCCATCCGGCCGTCTCCGGAAACACCGTTGTCTGGCTGGAGCATCGCGGCATCGACAAGAACAACGAAAGCCTCTGGAGGAATATGCCTTTCAATATTGTCGGGGCCGATATTTCCGACCTCCAGAACCCGGTGCCTCTATTCATCTTTGAAGAAGGCGGCGAGCGGGACCCATACAACTACAATGAGTTCTATAACGACTACGACAGCGTCATCGACATCTGCGGATCCATCGTGGTCTGGGAGAGCGCAGGTGACATTTTTGCCGCCGACCTCAGTGACCCGCAGGACATTCAGGTGTATATCGTGTGCATGGATTCGGCCGTTCAGAAGGACCCCGCCATTTTCGGCCACACCGTTGTCTGGACGGACATGCGCAACGACAGCGGCGACATCTACGCGGCGGATATTTCCGATTGGAACAACATCCGCGAGTTCCCCATTGTCCGGCGGCCCGGCTTGCAGCACCAGCCTGCCATCGACGGCTGCCTGGTCACCTACTGCGACGGCGGGACCTATGGCGGATCTATCAGGCTCGCGTGCCTGACGCGCGGTGGGAGTGTCTTGGATGTTACGCTTCAGGGGTCCTACTACGGCGTCTGGCCCGTGATTGACGGCGACACGCTGGTGTGGGTCAGGGGCATTTTCAGCGAGCCGCAGGCGGCCCAGGTGCAGTTCGCCTATTCCATCGGCGGCGGCGACGTGGAGAACCTCACACGCGGCAGACAATATGACTACATCCAGCACGCTATCGTCGAGGCCGAGCCCGGCGACATCATCCAGGCGGCGCCGCGTCGCTACAGGGAGAACATCAACATGTACTCCAAGGCCCTGCGTGTCGCCTCGATGGATCCCAATGATCCATCGGTGGTCGCGGGCACCATTGTCGATGGCATGGGCCGGGGGCCGGTCGCCAGTTTCGTCTATTCCGAGGGGCCGCAGTCGGTCCTGGACGGCCTGACGCTGACAAATGGCTCCACGGGCATCTACTGCCGGGGCACACAGCCGACCTTTATCAACTGCCGCGTCGTCGACAATCTCGGGGCGGGCATGACCCTCAGCAAAGAGAGCAAAGTGAACCTCCGGGGGTGCCTCATCGCCGACAATGGAGGCCATGGCATCGATATGCCGGCCGTCGCCGACGGACGGTTCATGCGATACAATCTTGCGACTTTGGTCAACTGTATCGTCGCAAGAAACCAGGGCTGCGGTCTGGCCGGCTCCATGCCCACCACCATGAACTGCACCGTCGCCTATAACCACGGCAACGGAATCAACGCCGCGCGACCGACGGTGGTCAATTCCATTGTCTGGGCCAACGGGAACACCCAAATACTCGCTGGTTTCTCAGTTATCCTGTTTTCCAATATCATGGGTGGGTGGCCCGGGATGAGCAATATCGATGTGGATCCCCTGTTCGTGGACGGCGAGAATGGGGATTTCCACCTTAAGAGTGAGGGTTGGCGATGGGACCTGCGGCGGGGTGTGTGGACCTGGGATGGCCTCACAAGCCGTTGTATTGACGCAGGGGCTCCGGGCTTGTCGCTTGGGCAAGAGCCGCTGACCGTGCCGGACGATCCAGACAATGAATGGGGCCGCAACGTGCGCATCGACATGGGGGCCTATGGGGGCACGAGTGAGGCCAGTATGGCACCGCATAGATGGGCCCTTCCGTCCGATCTGAGTAATGACGGCATTGTGAACCTGGCGGATATTGCGACCTTGCTGGAGGACTGGGCAGGGGGGTGGTTGCTATGTGATTTGAACGGCGATGGAGCAGCCGATATGGGCGATATCGAGCTTCTTGCGAGCCAATGGTTGGAGCAGACCTGTTGGTTTCTGCCCTGAACAGGCGGTGGTCTGCTCGATTCGTAAACAAACCCTATCCCTCCGCCGTAAGATGGACGCCTCCGCCCGCACGGGTGGCGGCGTCCATCGCTTTTGGTGATCGGGCAGGTTCAGTCCTCGTGCAGACAGGCCCGAGGCATCCTGTTGGAGTCCTTTGATTGGCTCCGGAAAAGGCCACCCGGAGGTCTTCAGACGATGTGCGGGCTACGTCCGCGGCTGCTCCAAAAGGGTTCGGAGTCGGTCGAGTTCGCCGGGTTTCATGTGGTAGCTATGGTCGTGGTCGGGAAATTGGCCGGACTTGACCTGTTGGCTGTAGGTGTTGAGGGCTTCGATGGTTATCCTGGCGCCGTCGGCGTAGGCGCGGGAGAACTTGGGCAGCCGGCCCTCGGTCAGCCCCAGGATGTCGGGGGCGATGAGGATCTGACCGTCACAGTCGCTGCCTGAGCCGCAACTGATGACGGGGACGGGGACGGATTCCGTTACGATCTTGGCCACTTCGGCGGCGGTGCCTTCGAGGAGCAACATACTGGCCCCGGCCTCGACCATCCGCCAGGCCAGGGTGATGAGGTCGGTGGCCATTTCGGCGGTTGTGGCCTCGGCGCGGAACCGGCCGACCTTGCCGATTTGCTGGGGGCGAATCCCGATGTGGGCCATGACGGCCATGCCCGCGTCGCTGACGGCCCGCACGACGCTCAACTGGGCGGCGGTGGCCTCGATCTTGACCATTTGTGCCCCGGCCTCGGCGACGAAACGGCCGGCGTTGCGGACGGCCTCACCCACGCCGACTTGATACGACAGGAAGGGCATGTCCGCCACGAGGTAGACGTCCGGGGCCCCCCGTCGAACCGCTGCTGTGATGGCCACCATGAAGTCCATGGTCGCCGGGAGGGTGGAGTCGTGCCCCAGGACCACCTGGGCGGCCGAGTCGCCGACAAGGATGAGATCTACCTGGGCCTGGGCCACGAGCCGGGCCGTCGTGTAGTCGTAGCAACTGACGGCGACGATTTTTCGGCCGCTGGCGGGCATCTCGGCCAAGTCACATATTGTGGTTCGCGTGCCCATGTGCGCGATATCGTAAAACCTGTACAACCAACCGCTTATCGCAAACTACTAACGCCTGAAGTGTTAAAATATGAGAACACCCCGCCCCTGGCAAGCGTAAAATAGCGTGGATACCGGCGTGGAATCGAGTATTCCACGACAGACGAACAAAATTTTAACAAACTCAGGCGAGGTTGCTTGACGGCCTGACAGAAAAGTGTAGTTTTTGAGCAAATCGGGTTTTTTCGCTAAAGAAATCTTGCGTGTTTTTTCGATGAGTTTACTGGCAGAATAGAACGCAACTAACAAAGCCATCAATTTGCTTTTCATCACCCTCCTCCGAAGCCAGATTCTTCAATAGGAATCTGGCTTTTTTTTGGGCCCACGTCTGTCAATATAGGAAATTTAGCCAACCTGCGTGCTTGTTAGTCTGGTGAATCCCTTGCGTGTTCGTTGGGCAAGTGCGCTGGATCTGAGGGAAATTAATGGAAATCTCTTGACATGCCTTCGCGTGCGTGTTATGGAGGCACTTATAGAATCTGCGGTTCGAGCAGGACTAAACTGAGGAGTGGCATTGAAACGTTTAGGAGCACGCATCCGGTAGGCAGCAGCAAATGGATTTGATGGAGTGGGGTTGCCATGTTCTATGTCGCGAGAACACGAGTGCGTCTGGGCTTTACGGCCTTGGTATTGATTCTTTCACCGGTGGTATGCCGCGCGTTTGAAGTGGCGGTGCTTGTCCAGCATACGCCTGAACGGGGCGGGGCCACGACGCCCGATGCGGGGGTCCACCGGTTCCAGGGTGACTCGGATGTGGTTTTGACCGCGATACCCAACCCGGGTTTTGAGTTCCAGTACTGGCTGGGTGATGTGGACGATCCGGCGGCCATGACGACGCGGCTTTTTGTCAACAAGCCGAAGATTGTTATCGCGGTCTTTGCCCCGACACATCTCGATGAAGAGGTGTCGTTGTCCGGTGGGGGCATCGGCGAAGTTCAGTGGCTCGGCAGCGGCGGTCCGGTGGCGTCGCCGGGGGAGTCCTTCGATTCGGGCTTCTCTTCCGGCGGTTTTCGAAAGCGTGACAACGGCGATGAGGGAGAAATTCCGGAGCCGGCCACAATGGTCCTTGTGGCGGCAGGGATGCTGGCGATGACCCGCAGGCGATCGGGCTGATCGGTCCTGGACAAGAGCACGGCGAGGGCCTGCGTGCTGAAGGCAAGAGGGTGCAAGGTGCTGAATGGGGGGGCGCACCTTTCTAGGCCTTCGGGCACGAGAGAATATACTCCATGCACTTGCTCAATCTGGCTGTGGCGACGGCGATGGTGTTATCGGCGGCTCCATAGTAAAGCCGCAGCTCATCGGCTTCCTTCTCGACGATAGCGCCCGAGACGAACACAACATCGCTGACGTCGCCCACCCGTTCA
>DSDB01000542.1 GCA_011057845.1 Phycisphaerales bacterium
CGGCCAGGGCGGCGGTGGAGGCAAGAGCGGATTGCTTAAGGAAACGGCGACGATTGATACTTTCGGGCATAGTCCACTCCTGTCCTGGATCAAGAGCACGGTCAATAGGCGCACCCTGACCATAATATAGGATAGGCCGATCCGTGTGTCCACCGCCGGCCACAGACCGTGGGCCTCACGAGAAAAAAAGTACGCTCGGGGGTGTGCGGTGGCCTTAACGCCCCGCAGGATGACGGCAGGGTAGGACCCGGTCGGGATTCGCCGCGGCGGCCTTTGGGACGAGGAATCCCTAAACCCATAATCTGCAAGGCCTTACGACTCGGCTGCGGGAACGCCGACCCGGCAAATCGCCCCATCCGCGGTCGGTTCGGCAACAGGGAGATTCGCCGGTTTCTTTCTTTGTGCGGACTGTCAACGACCGATGGCCGCGAGGATTTTTCGCCATTGGCGGCTAATTCCCTTGACCAGAGGATACCGCAAAGGCATACTGCAGTTTTCTTTTTGCTATCCGCCTTTGTGCATGTGAACACAAGCGCAAAGGATACGGATCGCCGATTTCGCCGTGAAGCAGGCTGGATTGGCCCAGCACAATAACAGAAAGAAGCGTGATGGGCGTCCGCCCTTATCGGGCCGAGCGCCCTCCGAAAGCCGTTTCGACGACAGTATTTGGGACTGAAACGAACATGACAACAAAGACAATCAGCAAGAAGGCATTCAAGGAGTTTGTCAACGCGATCATCGCCGCTGAGAAGGTGATCGGCGTGCAGGCCAAGGGCGAGCGTTTCGATTTCGCGGAACTGACCTCGGCCGATGACCTGCGGCTCGACTACGACGTTACGCTGCAGGCGCCGAAGAAGTACTTTCTGCCGCCGTGCGAGACCCTGATGACGTTCGAGGTCGGCGGCGGCTACCAGTCGCACATCGCCGACGAGCCGTTCGTCCTGCTCGGCGTGCACCCCTATGACGTGGTGGCCATCGCCCAGATGGACGAGCTGTTCAGCCAGAACAACGCGGACGTCCATTACCTCAAGCGGCGGGCCAACGCGACTATCGTGGCCGTGGATGTCGTAACGGCCTCGAAGAACGTGTTCGCCTCGTCGATGAAGACGGCCACGACCCGGACGGGCTTCGATATCCTGTTGACCGACATCGGCAACGCCTACGTCATGGAAATCGCCACCGAGAAGGGCCGTAAGCTCGCCGCCCAAGCCACGGCCACCGTCGCCTCGGCCGATGACCTGGCCAAACGGGAGAGCATCTGGAAGGCCAATGAGAAGGGCCTCAACAAGCACCCGCTCGAAGTCAACCCGGAATACCTGGGCAAACTCCTGGACAAGGCCTACGACCACCCCGTCTGGGAGGAGAAGGCCGCCACCTGCTTCTCGTGCGGCTCGTGCAATCTGGTGTGCCCGACCTGTTACTGCTTCAACGTGCAGGACGACGTTAACTGGGACCTCAAGACCGGTCAGCGGGGCCGGGCGTGGGACGGCTGCCTGCTTGACGGGTTCGCGAAGGTCGCCGGCGGTCACGATTTTCGCAAGAAACGGGCCGACCGGTTCCGCCACCGGCTCTACCGCAAGGCCAAGTATGTGCCGGCGAAAATCGACGGGCAGATTGCCTGTGTCGGCTGCGGTCGGTGCGTCGGGGCGTGCCTGCCGGATATCGCCAACCCCGTGTCCGTGTACAATCGCCTCGTGGACGACCTCGGAATCGGCTGACCGCCGCCCAAATACGAACGACGACATACGAAATACGACATACGAAACAGGAGCGTTATTCATGTGTGAGTGCTGCTCAGTAGAAAAGGACATTTATCTGCCGCAGACGGCGACGGTCCAGGAGGCCCGGATACTCAACGCCACCGAGATATTCGTGCGGTTCGGCATGGACGACGGCAACTTCGACTATGTGCCGGGCCAGTTCGTCGAGGTGTCGATCGCGGGCATCGGCGAGGCCCCGCTGACCATCGCCTCGTCGCCGACCTTCACCGGCGGCATCGACATGGTCGTGCGGCGGATCGGCAACGTAACCAACGCGATTCACAAACTCCGCCCCGGCGACAAGATCGGCATCCGGGGCCCGCTGGGCAACGGTATGTACCCGGTGGCCGAGGCCAGGGGCCGCAACGTCGTGTTCATCTGCGGCGGCATCGGCCTGGTGCCGCAACGGTCGTTCATCAACTACGTCCTGGACAACCGCGACGATTACGGCGACGTGGCCATCCTGCTGGGCACCAAGGACCCGAGCCAGCGGTTTCTTACGGAGGAACTGGAGGCCTGGGCCCGGCGCAAGGACGTGATCTTCATCGAGACCGTCGATAAGGGCGACGCAAGCTGGAAGGGCAAGGTCGGCGTGGTGACCACCCTGATATCGGAGATCAAGGACACGCTGGCCGGCGCGGTGGTGTCGGTGTGCGGGCCGCCGATCATGTACAAATTCGTGCTGATGTCCCTTGCCGAGTACAACATCCCGGCCGACGACATCTATCTGAACCTCGAACGCAAGATGAAGTGCGGCGTGGGCAAGTGCGGGCACTGCCAGATTAACAACGTCTATGTCTGCGTGGACGGACCCGTGTTCAAGTATTCCGACCTCGCCACGCTTCCGGAGGCTATCTGACCATGAGTAAACCCAGAGTTGCAATTTTCGATTTCGCCTGCTGCGAGGGCTGCCAGCTCCAGATCGTCAACCTGGAAGAGGAGATCATCGATCTGGTCGGGGCCGTGGACGTGGTCGAATGGCGCGAGGCCAGCACGGATCACAGCGACGAGTACGACATCGCCATCATCGAGGGCTCAATCACGCGGCCGGAAGACGAGCAGCGCGTCAAACAAATCCGCTCGCGGGCCAAGGTCCTCGTCGCCCTCGGCGCCTGCGCCACCACCGGCGGCGTCAACAAGCTCAAGAACAACTTCGACCTCGACGACGTCAAGCGGGCCGTCTACGGCAAGGACGCCGGCAAGCCCCACCTGGGCACGGCCATGACCAAGGCCGTCGACGAGGTCGTCAAGGTCGATTTCCATGTTCACGGCTGCCCCATCGACCGCGGGGAGTTCACGTATGTCGTGCGGTCGCTGCTGATGGGCAAGACGCCGGAAATCCCGGAATGGCCGGTCTGCGTGGAGTGCAAGAGCAAGGGCAATATCTGCGTCTGGGAGCTGGGCCAGGTGTGCCTGGGACCGGTGACCCGCGCCGGCTGCGGGGCGCGATGCCCGACGACGCGTTTCCGCTGCTTCGGCTGCCGCGGGTATATCGACAATCCGAACGTCGATGCGGCCAGGGAGGTCATCGAGCGTTACGGCCTCGACATCAACGCCCTGAAAGAAAAAATGATCCTCTTCGCAAGCAAACAGGAGCCGACCATCTATGGGTAGTAAACTGAACATCAACGTCCATCACGTTACCCGCGTCGAGGGTCACGGGAATATCGTCGTCAACGCGAGTAACGGCCGCGTCGAGAAGGTCGAATGGCAGGTCCCCGAGGCGCCGCGGTTCTTCGAGGCGATGGTCCGGGGCCTGGACTACACGGACATCCAGACCGTCGTCAGCCGCATCTGCGGCATCTGCTCGATCACGCACTCGCTGGCCTCGACCAAAGCCGTCGAGAACGCCCTGGGCATCGAGGTCTCCGAGCAGGCCGACAAGCTCCGCATCCTGATGCACTACAGCGAGCAGCTTCAGAGCCACGTACTGCACGTGGGCTATCTGGTGGCGCCGGACTTCTTCGGCGTCAACTCGGTGGTGCCGCTGGTGACGATGGCGCCGGACGCCGTCAAGACGATTGTCGGGCTGCACCGCCTGGCGAACACCTGGTCGGACCTGCTGGCCGGGCGCACCACGCATCCGACGACGCTGATCCCCGGCGGCCTGACGCAGACGCCCACCGAACAACAGCTCCGTGACTTGCAGCAGGCGCTCAAGAATTGCGTGGCCGAGGCCGACAAGGTCGCCGCCGTGCTGTTGAGCGTCGCCGACAAGATCCCCGCCTTCGAGCGCGATACCGAGTACGTCTCGCTCAAACAGGACACTCCGCCGACCTACACCTTCTACCACGGCGGCATCACCAGCACGGATTACGACGGCGTGGTGCCGATCAACGACTGGAAGACGGTCGCCAACGAGTATGTCAGCGACCAGTCCACCGCCAAATGGACCAAGTGGCACCGTGATTCGTACACCGTCGGGGCCCTGGCGCGGTTCAACAACAACGCGGATCTGCTGGCGCCTCTGGCCAAGACGGCGGCGGCCAAGTTCGGACTGGAAAAGGGCTGCTGCAATCCGTACATGAACAGTATCGCCCAGCTCGTGGAGTGCTACCACGTCGTCGAGACGAGCATCCAGATGATCGACGAGCTGCTGACGGCGGGCCTCAAGACCGAGACCGTCAAGACCCGCGGCAAGGCCGGCAAGGCCAGCGGCTGTGTTGAGGCGCCGCGCGGCATTCTCTTCCACGAATATGAGTTTGACCGCAACGGCAAATGCGTCGCGGCCGACATCTGCATCCCGACAGGCCAGAACCACGCGGCGATCCAGAAGGACTTCGAGAAGATCGTCCCGGAGATCCTCGACGAGGGCCAGGATGCGGTGAGGCTTAAACTGGAGATGCTCGTTCGATCGTACGATCCGTGCATCTCCTGCTCGACGCACATGCTGGACGTCCGGTTTGTGTGAGTAGCGCCGATGAGTGGTCGGACGATAGTCGCGGGCCTGGGCAATCCGTTGATGGGCGATGAAGGCATCGGCTGTCGCCTGGTCGAGCGGCTTGAACGCGAAGC
>DSDB01000057.1 GCA_011057845.1 Phycisphaerales bacterium
CGAATCACCGACTGCTCCTGGTCCCCGTGCCGACGGTTCAGCGGCGTGAAGTGCACGCCGCTCTCGTTGATATCCGGGGCCAGCACCTTGATGCCCATCTCCGTGCATTCGTTGATGTACTCAACGAGCTTGTCCGTGTCGCCCATTTCAAAGGTCAGCAGCGCCGCCATGTACTCCACCGGCCAGTGTGCCTTCATGTACGCCGTCTGATACGCCACGAACGAGTACCGCGTCGAATGGCTCTTGTTGAAGCCGTACCCGGCGAAGCGTTCGATGAGCTCGAAGATATCCTGGGCCTGCTGCTTCTTCAGACCCTTGTCGACACATCCGGCGATGAATTTCTCGCGTTCCTTGGCGATGGTGTCGGCCTTCTTCTTGCTGATGGCCTTGATGAGCTTGTAGGCGTCGCGCAGACCGATATCGCCCAGGCGGTTGCAGATCTGCATGACCTGCTCCTGGTAGACCATGATCCCGTAGGTCTCCCGCAGGATCTCCTCCATGATGGGGTGCGGGACGGACCACTTGCCTCCGTGCTTGCGGTCGATGTAGTCCGGTATGAGCGTCATCGGCCCGGGGCGATACAGAGCGTTGGCCGCGATCAGGTCCTCCAGGCGATCCGGCCGCATCTTCATCAGCATCCCCTGCATCCCGCCGGATTCGAACTGGAAGATGCCTTTGGTCCGCCCGGCGGCGAACAGATCGAACACCTTCTTATCGTGCAGGTCGAGGGCGTCCAGGTCAATCGCTACGCCGTGGCGGTCCTTGACCAGCCGACAGGCCTGATCGAGCACGCTGAGGGTCTTGAGGCCCAGGAAGTCCATCTTCAGCAGCCCGACCTTCTCGACCATGGGGCCTTCGTATTGCGTGACCAGGTCCTCCGAACCCGGCGCCTTGTAGAGCGGGATGAAATTCGTCAGCGGTTCATCGGCCACCACGACGCCGGCCGCGTGGACGGACGCATGACGAGCCAGTCCCTCCAGCCGCCTCCCGATATCGATGACCTTGGCCGTCAGCGGATTTTGCTCATATTCCTGGCGCAACTGCGGCTCCGTCTCCAGCGCTTCATCGAGCGTCATGTTCAGGGCCGCCGGAACGAGCTTGGCCAGCCGGTCGGCATCCGACAGCGGCACGCCCATCACGCGGCAGATATCGCGAATCACGGCCCGCGCCTTCATCGTCCCGAAGGTGATAATCTGCGCCACATGCCCGTACTTGCGGCGCACGTAATCAATCACCTCCGGCCGGTGCGTCTGGCAGATGTCGATGTCGATATCGGGCATCTCGTTGCGTTGCGGGTCCATGAACCGCTCGAACAGCAGATTGTAACGGATCGGATCGACGTTGCACAGACCCAGACAGTACCCGACGAGCGTGCCCACACCGCTGCCCCTGGCGCCGAGGGCAATGCCCCGGTCGCGGGCGTACTTGCAGAAATCCCACACAATAAGAAAGTAGCTGGCGAAACCCTTGGACTCGATCACCTCCAGCTCCCGATCGAGCCTGGCCTTGATCTCGTCGCTGATGCCGCCATAGAGACGCTCGGCCCCTTCGTAGCAAAGTCGCGTCAGATAGTCCTCGGCAGTGATACCGTCCGGCGGACGAAACACCGGGGCATGGCGGGTCTTCAGGTCGATCTCCACGTTGCACCGACGCGCGATGGTCAGCGTGTTGTCGGCGGCCTCCTCGTACTGGGGAAACAGTCCCCGCATCTCCAGGGGGCTCTTGAGGTAGACATCCGACGGGTAGATGAGCCGACCGGGATCGTTGGCCAGTTTGCCCGTGCTGATGGCGCAGAGGCAGTTGTGGGCCTCGTGGTCGTCCTCGGTCAGAAAGTGCGCGTCGTTTGTGACGACCAGACCCAACCCCATCTTGCGCGACAGGTCGATGAGCCCCTGCGAGACGGCCGGGTCGTCGCCCTGGTGCTTCTGTATCTCGATGAAGAACCGCTCGGGCCCGAAGATCTTCACGTACTGCTCGGCCGCGGCATAAGCCGCTGGCTCATCCCCCCGCGCAAAGGCCGTGGCCAACTCGCCCTTGATGCACGCACTGGTCGCGATGATGCCCTCATTCAGTTCGGCCAGAATCTCCTTGTCGATCCGCGGCCGATAGTAGAACCCCTCAGTGAAGCCGATGGTCGCCAGTTTCAGCAGGTTCTGGTAGCCGGTCTGGTTCTCCGCCAGCAGAATGAGGTGATATGCCGCATCGCTTATAGAGCACTTGCTCTTGTCGTGGCGGCTGCCGGGCGCCACATAGGCCTCGATTCCGATGATCGGCTTGATCTCGGCCGCCAGCGCCTTGGTGTAGAACTCAATCAGACCGAACAGATTCCCGTGATCCGTCACCGCCACGCAGTCCATGCCCAGTTCCGTACACCGTTTCAGAAGCCTGGGGAAGGTGATCGCCCCATCCAGAAGCGAGTATTGACTGTGAAGGTGAAGATGCGTAAATCCTTTATTTACCATAACTTAACCCGTCCATCCTTGGCCATTGCCGCGAACACATCATACACCGAGCGTCAGGCACTCGTCAATTGCGCATGTTCGAGAATCGCCGCAACCCTCCCACGTCTCGCTCACAAGAGCGCCTCCCGGCGAACAGGAGACCTCACCCGGCGCGACAGTATCCGCCCCCACGGAGTTTCTAAGGCTGTGGCGCTTCGTCGTACACACGGACGTAATCGACCAGGAAATAGTCCGGGAGGTCGGCCTTTGTGATATCGCCACCCCATTGGCCGATCTCCTCGGTCAGCTTGGCATATACGGGCACCTGGCAGACGCCCCCGGCCGAAGAACGCCACGTCTCCTTGCCATCGACGTAGAAAACGTACTCATCCGGCCGCCAAAGCAGTGCGAACGTGTGCCAGCCCTGGCTCACCCCCGGAAACTCAAACGTCTTGCCGGCATGTTTGTGCGCCTGCCCGTAGCCATCCCAGTGAAGATTCTGAGTAATCTTGTCCTCCCGCCACGGCTTCTCCATGACATCGATCTCCGTCCCGTCGCGCCCCTCATCTCCGACCTTGCCCACGCCCGGCGTGAACATCCAGAACGCCGGCCAATGCCCTTCCTGCGTCGGGAACTTGCAGCGACAGACCCAGTAGCCATACTTGTGCTCGAACTTGTCCTTCGTCCGCACGGCCCCGCAGGTGTAGCGATCGCCATTTTTCTTTGTCCGCAAGACCAGATGGCCCTGGCCGTCCAGATACGCATCCTCCTTCACCCAGTAGCCATCCCTTCGCTTCCAGTCGCCCATGATCTCCCACTTGTTCTGGTCGATCTTCTGGCCCTCGAATTCGTCGGCCCAGACCAGCTTCCAGACCTTGCCTTCGACCGGCGCCGGCATGAACCGCTCCCGCACGGACTTATCCTTTGCCGGCTCGACATCCGTGGCGCGTACCAAACCGACGATCACCGCCAGCACGCACAGGAAACCTGCCTGCCATACCTGAGAACCGCGATTTCTCATAGCTACCCCGTTGTTTGCAGATGGGCCTGCCGCAACGACGGCCGCCTCGACGCCATCAGGCCCGAAGCCACCGTCACCGCGATCATCACAATGAAGACCGTTGATGTGAAACACGAGCCCCAGGTCGCCGTCGGCACATGCGCCATCTTGACCATCACGGTGCCGATAGCGAAGACCTGTATGAACATCTTGAGTTTGCCCGACCACGTCGCGGCGAAATTGATCCCCCTGGTCTCGGCCCAATGCCTCAGGATCGTCACATACGCCTCTCTCAGTATCAGTATCGCGGCCACCGACCACTGGATGACCCGTTGCGTCGTGTCGTCCCAGTCGAAAAGGCGCGGCTGGCCGATCAGGGCGAACGATATAAACGCCCCGCAGACCAGAATCTTGTCGACCAGTGGGTCCAGCATCCGGCCGAAGCGGCTGGTTACGTTGTACTTCCTGGCGATCTTGCCGTCGATGATGTCGGTCAGGCTCGAAACTACAAAGAGCACAAAGGCCGCATCAAGCCACTTCCAACGGACCTCCGCGGCGATCCGCGGACTGTAAAGTACCATCGCCAGGAAACCGACCGTCCCGACGAGTCGGCCGAGCGTCAAAATATTCGGCACCATCCGTATCATGTGAGGCAGTCTACCGCCCGTAAACAGGCCGTTCAACCGCTAAGTGGCTCTCGCCAGCAAATCGTATCCCCGCGACCCGGTTACCTTCACTGTGACGAACTGGCCCGGCCGAGCTAAGCAGCCCTCAACAATACAGATACTGTCGATTTCCGGGGCCTGACCATAGTACCGACCGATGCGAACGCCGTCCTCCTCGACCCGGTCCACCAGGCAGACAAGCCTGCTGCCGACTAGCGAGGCGTTCTTGTCAAAGGCGATCTCCTGCTGAGCCAGCATAAGCCTCTCGACCCGCTCGTTCTTGACCTGCTCCGGAATCTGGCCCTCCAGTGCCGCCGCGGGCGTGCCCTGCTCCCGACAATACGCAAAACACCCCAGCGCATCGAAACGGGCCCAGCGCACGAAATCGAGCAGGCGTTCGAATTGCGCGTCCGTCTCGCCGGGAAAGCCCACTATCACAGTAGTACGCAGGATAATATCGGGCATTGCAGCCCGCAGACGCTCAATCAGAGCCCGCAGACGCGAGGCATTATCCGGCCGACGCATGGCCTTGAGGATGGCATCGTCGGCGTGCTGAATCGGGATATCCAGATAGTGGGCACACTTCTCGCTACGGGCAATCGTGTCGATCAGCTCGCCGGTGATCCCCACCGGCCACAAATACATTAGCCGCACCCAAGCGA
>DSDB01000441.1 GCA_011057845.1 Phycisphaerales bacterium
ACCAGCGTCTCATCCAAGCCAATCGGGATGCCTGTCTGCTGAAAGAATGCCCGCTGGTCCGAGGGGTCGGCCACGGGTTCCTCGATATACTCAATTCCGTCGGGTCCGATCTGCCGGGCGAACTCCACGGCCTGTTCCAGCCGCCAGGCCCGGTTCGCATCCAGCCGCAGGCTTGCGCCGCCATGCGGGGATCCTGTCGGCGGATTGGCCCAGACCGCCTCGCGGATACGCTGGATGGCCTCAATCTCATCGGTCATATCACGGCGGCCGAGTTTGACCTTCACGGCTCGATAGCCCTCACGAGCCAGCCTCACCGCCTCCTCGCAGACATCCGCACCGGCCGGGACCAACCCGCAGACAGCCACCTCTCCATCGACGGCGCAGTTGCCCGACAGGTCCAGCAGGGCCATCTCCACCCCACAGCGGACACTGGGCGGCATTGCCCCCAATACGGCGTCGGATTGCTCGAACAGGGCCGACTCATCCTGCGCCCAGTCAGTTCCCATCACCGCTTGGCGCAGACCCGGCAGGGCATCGAAGACCTCTTTCAGAC
The DNA here is from genome assembly GCA_011057845.1 of Phycisphaerales bacterium. Lineage (GTDB taxonomy): Bacteria > Planctomycetota > Phycisphaerae > Sedimentisphaerales > Anaerobacaceae > UBA2266. Next base: position 554 of record DSDB01000441.1, read on the forward strand.
CCTCGCGGTGGAGCCCCGGCAGGGGGGCTATCTCCCCGTGCCCTTCCCAGCCCGAACCATCGCGCACGGTAACAAACACCCCTTCGCGGTGCGTGGCCGGCGCGGGATGCCCTCGCACCGACGGCGAGACGCCCTCGATGCGTCGTGCAAGCTCCAAGCGATACCGCCGAAAGCAGCACTGCGCCACCCTCATATCAGCCATCCCAGTGAGAAAAGCACGCTATAGACCACAAGTGATACGCCCGTCTGCGCCAACGCCCGGTTCAAGACCGCCGGCTCGGCCTCCCGCAGGACCGCCCGCATCGGCGACCACGCAACCGCCAGCATCAGGATTGAGAGATTTGCCCACCAGCGCCCTCCGGAGCACACCGACAGGAGAAGCGGGACCGTACAGGCCCCGACGATACAAGCGACGTACTGGGCCTTGCCAAAGCTGCGTCCGAACCGCACCACGAGCGTGCGCTTGCCTGCCTGCTTGTCTGTGTGGTAGTCGCGGAAGTTATTTACGGTCAGTACAGCCGTGGAGATCAGCCCGGGGCCGAGCCCAGCGAGGATGGGCTGCCATGTTATGCGGCCCGTCTGCAAGTAGTACGTGCCGCCGACCGCGACCGGCCCGAAGAACACCAGGACGAACACGTCGCCCAGGCCCAGATACCCCAACGGCAAGGGCCCGGCCGTGTACAACAGGCCGCAGGCAATCGATGCCGCCCCGATCAGGGCGATGGCGATTCCGCCCTCGTAGACAAGGTAACACCCGAGCAGGCCCGCCGCGGCGAACGTTGCCATAAAGGTTGTTCGCATCACCGCGGGCGAGACGAGCCCGGCTGCGGTCGCCCGCGGTGGCCCGACCCGCTCAGCTGTATCCGTTCCCTTTACGAAATCATAGTAATCGTTTGCGTAGTTCGTACCCACCTGAATCAGCAGGGCACAGACCAGCGTCACCCCCAGGACCAGCCGGTCCACGGGGCCGGCGGCATAGGCCATCGCGGCGCCCACAATGACCGGCCCGGCCGCGGCCGGCAAGGTCCTGGGCCGTGCGCTCAGCAGTAGTGCGTTGACCGTCCGCATCAGCGAAACCTTGAGAAATCCGGAGGCCGCTTTTCGACAAACGCATCACGCCCCTCCTGGGCTTCGGGGGTCTGGTAGAACAGCATGGTCGCCAGTCCCGCTAATTCCTGCAGGCCCGCCTGACCATCGCAATCGGCGTTGAACGCCGCCTTCAGGCAGCGGATGGCCACGGGCGATTTCGCCAGGATCTCGCGGCACCATTTGACCGTCTCGGCCTCCAGCTCGGCCAACGGGACCACCGTATTGACCAAGCCCATCGCCATCGCCTCGGCCGCACTGTATTGGCGGCACAGGTACCATATCTCCCGAGCCCGCTTGTGGCCGACGATTCGCGCCAGATAGCTCGCCCCGAATCCGCCGTCAAAGGACCCCACCTTCGGCCCGGTCTGGCCGAAGACGGCGTTGTCGGCCGCAATGGTCAAATCGCACAGCAGGGCCAGCACGTGGCCGCCCCCGATGGCGTAGCCGGCCACCATCGCAATGATGACCTTCGGACAGCGTCGAATCTGCCGCTGGAACTCCAGCACATCCAGGCCCTCGGCGCCGCCGGCATCGCGATAACCGGCGTGTCCGCGGATCTTCTGGTCGCCGCCCGAGCAGAAGGCCTTGTCTCCTTCGCCGGTCAGGACGATGACGCCGATACCGGGATCATGTTCGGCCATCCGCAGCGCCTCCGACATCTGACGGACCGTCTCCGGACGAAATGCGTTTCGAACCTGTGGCCGATTGATCGTAATCTTGCCGATACCCTCATACGTCTCGTACCGGATGTCCGAGAACTCTCCCGCACGGACCCATTGAATACCCGCCATCGGTCATTCTCCTTCAGTATGGAGCGCCTCGATAATCGCCGTTTTGATCGCCTTGCGGAGCCTCAGGTTCACGGCGCGCTGCGTCGGGACTTCGATCAACCCCGATGTGCCCTCGTGGACCATTGCACGATACGCATCGGCGAATGCCTGCTTTGTGGTCGTGGTTTGGTACTTGACTTTGAATGTCTCACAGACCCCGGCGAATGAGTAGTCGTGCGGCGCGACGAAATAAGGCTCGAATACGTCCTTGTACTGCGATATGTCGAGGAAATCAAAGATTCCGCCACCGCGATTGTTGATCGTTACCACGATGACCGGCGGCTCCGACCGCCCCACGATGGCCAGCGAATTGATATCATGCACCATCGCCAGGTCGCCGGCGACCGCCGTTACGGGGGCGTCCAACCCGGCGGCGAATCCACACGCCGACGCCACGACGCCGTCGATGCCGCTGATACCCCGATTGGCTCCAACGCGGACGGTCTGGGCCGCCGTGTCCGCGTAAAGATCCATATCCCGGATCGGCATGCTGTTCGACAGGAACAAACCCGTGCCGTCGGGAACCTCCCGCGACAGATGCCGCGCAACAAACGCCTCCGTCAGCCCAGGCTCCGCGGCTATGTGCCGCTCGATGATCGCGTGCGCCGCCTCGGCCTTGTTGCGGTAAAACCGCCAGAAGGCCCCTTCATCGCGGCTTTCGATATATTCGGCGAGCGATTCGCAGAAGCCGGCCACGTCCGTTTGAACGTGTCGTGTCACCGCATGAACGGGGTCGTAACGGTCGGGGTCTTGCTTGATCACGATATACGACCGGGGCCGATTCGTATCGAAGAACTGGCCCACTCGCTTGGAGGTCGTCCGCCCGCCGATGTGCAGCACCACATCCGGTCTTGCCTGTCTGTTGAAATCGGCGCCGAGTAACTGCGGGTCATAATGGCGAATCAGATTCGTCCCGCATCCGCCCAGTCGAAGCCCGGACACAATGTCCGCATACACCGGGCACCGGAGCTTGGCCACCAACTGCCGAACCGCCGTTTGCTGTCTGTCGGTTCGCAGCCCGCCGACCACGACCATCAGCCGCTGTGCATCGCCGATGGTTTGGGCAATGGATTCCACGACGGCCGGATCCACTGCGGCACAGGCCGGTTCATAGCGAGTGAACGGCTCCCGTGAATCGCGCCAGCGGCCGATCCTGGCCGTGTAGACGGTCTCGTCGGCTCCCTGCATGGGTTCCAGTGGTTCGCGAAACCGGCAGTTCAAATGGACCGGGCCCGGATATATTCCCACGGACCGCGACACGGCATGGTCCACCGTCGTCAGGACGGCCTGGGCGCCCATTGGCTCGCACGGACAGGGAAAGTCAAAGTCCCAACGCACAAACCGCGCGAACATCCCAGCTTGGTTGAGTGTCTGGTTGGCTCCCGTGTCGGTCAGCTCCGGGGGTCTATCGGCGGTTAGCACGAGCAATGGGACTTTGTCCACCGAGGCCTCGCAGATTGCCGGCAGAAGGTTCGCGGCGGCGGTTCCGCTTGTTGTTATCACCGCCGCCGGCCGGGTGGTCGCCCGGCCATACCCCAAGGCATAGAAGGCGCTGCCGCGCTCATCATAGAACATCATCACCCTGGCCCGGCGGTTCCTGGCCACGGCCGCGACCAGCGGCGTCGAACGCGAGCCCGGACTGATGCAGAAGGTGTCAATGCCATACCGAACCAGTTCCTCGACAATGATCTCTGCCTGCAATGTATTGAGATTAGCCGGCATGGGCATTGCTTACCCCAGGACCTCAAGGAAATGGCGCATCTTCGCCTCGGTCTCGTCCCATTCGGCGGCTGCGTCCGACGCCTCGACGATGCCGGCCCCTGCGTAGAGCGTCAGCCGCGGGCCTTCGATCATGCACGAACGGATACCGACGGCGAACTCATCGGCCCGGCGGCCGACCCATCCCACCGGCCCGGCGTACCAGCCCCGCCCGTGCCGTTCGATCCGTCGGATCTGTTCGAGCGCCGCCGCCTGAGGGGATCCGCCCACCGCTGCCGTCGGGTGCAGCGCGTCGATAATCTCCGCCGCGGCCAGTCCGGCCTTCAGGCGTCCTTCGAATCGGCTGACAAAATGTTGCACGTAGGTCAGCGCCAGGACATCGCGTTCCCCGACCACACGGCAGCGGTCGCAAATACGTTCCAAGTGCGTCCGGACATCCTGAAACACATACGCGTGTTCTTCGGCCTCTTTCGCGGAGGCCAGCAGGGCCTTGCGCAGGTCGTCCGTCTGCCGGTCGGTGGCCCCCACGGCACAGGTCCCCGCTATG
>DSDB01000539.1 GCA_011057845.1 Phycisphaerales bacterium
GGCATTTCTCCAATCCCAACGGCAATCTGTACAAGCCGGAGATCGGCGCGGCCACGCTGAACTGGACCAGGGCCGACGCGGAGCAGCAGGCCCAGCGCACGCGGACGGCGACGAAAAACACCCTGGCGATCAATATAGGCGGCTCGCGGCTCAGCGACCTGCTGCGGCTCATGCAGCGGGAGGACCCTTCCTACGATGCGAACGAGGCCGCGGCGGATATGTGGGGCCGTGGCGGACCGGGCGGTGGCTTCCCGGGCGGACCGGGTGGGCAGGGCGGCGGCCTTCCGGGTGGACCGGCAGGCGGTTTCGCCGGTGGTCCCGGGGGCGGTTTCGGACCGGGCGGACCATTCCCGGTGGATGCGAACAACCCGCGGATGCAGGGTGGCGGCTTTGGGTTCGCTGGGCCCGGCGGCTCGCTCCCGATGGATTCGAACGATCCACGGATGCAGGCGGGCGGCTTCGGTTTCCCATCGGGTGGACCAGTCCCTGGCGACCCGAATGATCCAAGGGCACGCGGCGGCTTCGGCCCCGGCGGATTCGCAGGGCCTTTCCCCATGGACCCGAACGACCCTCGCACACGCGGCGGCTTTGAACCAGGGGGACCCGGTGGGCCGTTCCCGATGGATGCGAACGATCCGCGGATGCGGGCAGGCGGCTTTGGGTTTGAACGCGGCGGTCGGGGTGGGCCGTTTGGGGGCGATCCGAATGACATGCGGGCGCGGGGCCGGCGTGGGTCCGGGTTCGGTCCCGGCGGCGGGGGATTTGGTGGACCCGGCGGAGGATTTGGCGGCCCCGGTGAAGGACTCGGCGGAACCGGGGGTGGAGGGCGTGGCGGACCGTTCGACCAGTACGGCGTCATGCCTTCGATTCGCAGGACCTTGAGGGCGTGCAGTTGGAGCGACCAGCCTTCCCGCGGCCCGGCCATCGGCGCCGCGTGCGGCCTTCTCCCATTCGGCCTCGGTCGGCATGCGTTTGCCCGCTCACAGGGCATATCACATGGCGTCGAACCACGTGATATTGGTAATGGGGTGGGCCTCGCGGCCGGCCATGCAGCAGGCGAGACTCATCAGGATACATGCGGACACTGTCATGTTTGAGGAATCTCCAGGACGCGCTTCTTACAGGGTCTGTTCTCTATAGGCGGGCGCACGCCGCAATCTTGGCGAGTTTACTCAACGTACTCGTCCGTGGGGTCGAAGGCCGGGGTAACGATATTGAGGATTTTGAGTCGGCCGACAGCGCGGTGGCGGCATCCGGGCTTGATGAGCACGGCCGTCATGGGTTTGACCGGAACCATGTGGCCGTCGCACTCGATGGCGCCGTTGCCTTCGAGCACTACATAGGTCTCGGTCTGCTTTTTGTGGTAGTGGGTCCTGGCGTCGTGGGTGATCTCCACGAAATGCACCGTCACGGTGGGGTTGTCGGGGCGGACGAACGCCCGCTGGGCGTAGCCGCAGGGGCAGGTCTCGACGGCGATGTCGTCGAAATGCTGTACGATGTAGTTGGCCATGGGTCGCTCCTTGAACAAAAAGCCGCTTGAGAGCCCGTGGAGGGGCCCGGGGGCGGTTGGGGGTTGAAATCCCCGCTGGGGCTGCTATATTCTGCCGGGTTATCCCGAATCAATCAAGGCCCTTGGGCCAACTGCCTGAGCAGGTGCGTATCAATATGGAAAGGAAGCGCCAGCAATGAACGATTTGTTCGATTTGTCCGGCAAGGTAGCGGTGATTACGGGGGCCGGCGGGGTCCTGTGCGGCGAGATGGCCCGTGCCGTCGCGGCCGCCGGGGCGAAGGTGGCGGTGCTGGACCTCAATGAGCAGGCGGCGGGCAAGGTGGCCGAGCAGATCAAGGCGGCCGGAGGTACAGCGCTGGCGGTCAAGTGCGATGTGCTGGATAAGGCCAGTGTCGAGGGCGCGTATGCTGCCGTGAGCAAGGGTCTGGGCGAGGTGGATATCCTGATCAATGGGGCCGGGGGCAATCGCAAGGAGGCGACCACCGGGCCGGATATGGCGTTCTTCGACCTGCCGACCGATGCGATTCGGTTCGTGTTCGACCTGAACTTCATCGGGACGCTGCTGCCGTGCCAGGTGTTCGGCAAGGCGATGGCCGAGCGGAGCAGCAGACATGGGCAAGATGCCCAGAATGGACACGGGCAAGATGCCCGTGCTACGGGAGGGGCGGAAGCCCGTGCTACGGGCGGGGTGATTCTGAACATATCGAGCATGAACGCCTTTCGGCCGCTGACCAAGATTGCGGCGTACTCGGCGGCAAAGGCGGCTATCAGCAACTTTACGCAGTGGCTGGCGGTGCATATCTGCCAGAACTACAGCAAGGCCATCCGTGTCAATGCGGTCGCGCCGGGGTTTTTCCTGACCGAACAGAACCGGTTCCTGCTGACGGATGAGAAGACCGGCGATTTGACCCCGCGCGGGCGGACGATCATCGACCACACGCCGATGGGCCGATTCGGCGACCCGGGCGACCTGACGGGCACGGTCCTGTGGCTGCTCAGCGACGCCGCGAAGTTCGTCACCGGCGTGGTCGTCCCCGTCGACGGCGGCTTCTCCGCCTTTAGTGGAGTGTGATGATGTGTAAGACGGCGCCCGTAATTCCAGAGGAATGCAAGTTGACTGTCGACCCGACGGCGAAATTGAAGGCGTTTGAGCCCAGGCGTGAGTTCTTCGTCGGGATTGACTCCGACGGGTGCGTGTTTGATACGATGGGCATCAAGCAACGGGAGTGCTTCTGCCCGTGGATGATCGGTTGCTTCGGCTTGCAGCCGGTGGCGCAGGCGGCGCGGCAGTGCAAGGAATTCGCGGACCTCTTCAGTAGAACGCGGGGCGGCAACCGCCACAAGACCCTCAAGCGAATCCTCAAGGAGCTGCTGCCGAGCCATCCCCAGACGAAGGCGATGGGCTTCAAGGTCCCGGACCTGCCGCACTATTTCGCCTGGGTCGACGACCCGCGCAGCGTGCTGAGCAACGAAGGTCTGGCCGCGGCCGTCGAGGCCGCGACGGATCGGCAAGCCAGGAAGGAATTGGCTCTCGTGCTCGAATGGAGCAAGAAGGTGGATGAGGCTATCGAGCAGATTGTCCGAAACGTGCCGCCCTTCCCCCATGTCCGCGAAAACCTCAAGAAGGTCCGCGAACGGGCGGACGTCGTGGTCGTCTCGCAGACGCCGTGCGAGGCCCTGGCGCGGGAGTGGGCCGAGCACGATATCGCCCGGTACGTCAGGGCCATCGCAGGCCAGGAGATGGGCACGAAGGCCCGGCATCTGGAACTGGCGACGGTCGGCAGGTATGAGAAGGACCATGTGCTGATGGTGGGCGACGCCCCCGGCGACCTGGAGGCCGCGCAGTCCGTCGGGGCACTGTTCTACCCGATCCGGCCGGGCCATGAAGCAGCCTCGTGGAAGCGGTTCGGCGACGAGGCGTTCGACCGATTCATCAAGGGCAATTACACCGGGGCTTACGAGGCCAAGGTACTGGCGGAGTTTGAGGCGTGTCTGCCTGAGAACCCGCCGTGGCTCAAGTAGGGCGACACAGGAGCATATCTGAAAATGGTGTTCGAACGACAGAACAGCAACGGGGCCGTGGCCTGGGACGAGGCCCGCCGAGTCGCAGGCGAGTTCTTCGCCGCCAACGACTACGCGGGCAAGAAGGTCCTGCTGGTTATTCCGGACAATACGCGCTCCGGGCCCGTCGGCGAGGTCTTCAAGCTCCTGTACGAATTCCTCGGGCCGACCGCGTCAAAGGTCGATTGTCTGGTGGCCCTGGGAACGCACCAGCCGCTCAGCGAAGATCAGATCTGCAAGCGCCTGTGTCTGAGTGCCTCGGAGCGGGCGGGCAAGTATGCCGGCGTCGGCCTGTTCAACCATGAATGGGACAAACCCGACACGTTCCGTAGCATCGGACGCATTTCCGCCGAGCGGATCGCCGACATCAGCGGCGGTCTGTTCCGGGAGGAGGTGGATGTCGCCATCAACCGGATGGTGTTCGATTACGATACGTTTATCATCCTCGGGCCGGTCTTTCCGCATGAAGTGGTGGGCTTTTCCGGCGGGCACAAATACCTCTTCCCCGGCATCGCGGGCGACCCGATCATTCACTTCTTCCACTGGCTCGGCGGCATCATCACCAATCCGGTGATCAACGGCAACAAGTGGACGCCAACGCGCCGGGTCGTCGAGGAGGCCGCCGCGTTCATCGACATCCCGCACCAGCTCTGCGCCATCGTGGCGGCCGACGACCGGCTCAAGGGCATCTTCCTGGGCGACTGCGTCGAGGCCTGGGAGCGGGCGGCGGACCTGAGCGACCGGGTGCACATCGTCTACGTGGATAGATCGTACCACACGATCCTGGGCCTGGCCCCGGAGATGTATGACGACATCTGGACGGCGGGCAAGGTGATGTACAAGCTCGAACCCATCATCGCCGACGGCGGGACGGTGATCATCTATGCCCCGCACATCACGGAGGTCTCCTACACCCACGGCAAGTGGCTGGACCGGATCGGCTATCACACGCGGGACTACTTCCTCAAGCGGATGGACCGGTTCGCGGGCGTGCCGCGCGGGGTCATCGCCCATTCGACGCATGTCAAGGGCATCGGCACGTTCGTCAACGGCGTCGAGAAGCCGCGCGTCAACGTCGTGCTGGCCACGGACATAAGCCGGCAGCGCTGCGAGAAGATCAATCTGGGTTACATGGACCCGGCAAAGATCAACATCGCGGATTACGA
>DSDB01000586.1 GCA_011057845.1 Phycisphaerales bacterium
GAGACCGCCGAGGCCGTTGCGGCGGCGGGCAAGCAAGCGGAAGACCGCCTGCGCCGGGAGGCCGAGGCCCGATCAGTGGCTGTCGCCAAGGTCGAAACGCTCGAGGCTGCTATCGCCCGCGCCGAAAAGAAGGCCAACGCCGAGGCCGAGACCCGTGCTCGGATCGAAGAACGGTTACAGGCGGCTCTGGGGCAAATCGCCCGAATCGAGCAGACGGAGACCCACCTCAGGCAGCTCCAGAAGCAACTTGACACAGAGTTGGCTCAGAACAAGCGCCTGGCCACCGAGTTGGAGGCCCAGACGCAGCAGGAGGGCCATGCCCGCACGCGAACAAGGGCCGACGAAAAGCGAATCGAGCAGTTGCAGCAGACGATTGACGAGCTTACCCAATCCCAACAGGCCCTCGAAGAACGGCTTCGCGAGCAATCGCAGGCGTTGGAAGAGGCGCAAATCCTTGCAAAAAATGAACTTAAGGCAAGACATGCCGCCGAGACCGCCGCCCAGGCCGAAACCGAAAGGCGTGTCAAGGTTGAGGCACTTGCCCGATCCGTCGTGCAGGCGGCAAAGAAATCCTCGTCCACGCCGAGCCCCCATGAGAAGGCCACCCGGTGCGATGGCTGCGGAAAGGAGCCCAAGAAGGAATCACCCCTGCGGACCATGAAATCGGGCCGGCACTACTGCCAGGAGTGCGTTGAGAGGCTCCGACGAGCGAAAGTCGGTCCCGCAAAGGCGTAGAGAAAACTGTGGCGAAAGGCGGATTTCTGTTGACAGGTGGCTGGTGCTTGCAGTATTATTGGACTCGATTTGGGCGTCGTTTCGATTTGTGCCGTCCCTGTCGGTACAGTGGGGGGCGCACACGGAGGTGGCATGAAAGCAGCAATCACGGCGGTCATGGTGATCATCGCAGTATGTGGCCATGTGGTTCGTGGTGGGCCGGTCGATTACTCCGTAATGTACGATATGCAGACGGTTGCTATTCGCGCGGAGGATATTGAACCCTGCGCGGGCCCGCCCGGAACACTCCTGTGGGTCGGCGATATTGGCGTACCGACTGGAGGCCTAGCTCCCGCGTCGCCCGTCTGGGATCCGCAGGACCGGGAAACCGACGAGGCAGATGAGTGGTCCGTCGCCGATGCGCAGCTGGTCGCGTTTCTCAGCACGCTGACAAGCGAAACCGAAGTGGCGATTCCCGACAGTAATGCTCTGTGGGGATCAGGCGGGGGCGGAGGCGGCCCGGCTGCGGCGAATCTGATTCCCTCGGCCGGTGTCATCACAAGCCCGGGATCCGTGTCCTCGGCCTCGGGTGTCCGTTCCGGCGGCGGAGTTGTGCGGCGCCGTCCGCCTGATTGGGATGGAGAGATACCCGAACCGGCAACCTCGCTGCTGTTGCTGTCCGGGGGGATCACCCTGCTGCGCAGACGGCCGCACTTGCCTCTCAAGGCCGGCCGCCGGAACGCCGAACGCGGCTGAATCGATCCGGCACGGGTCTACTGGATGGTGTAGACCGTGATCTCCGGCCGGGCGTTGAATCGGGTCCGACCGTGGCGTCCGAGACCGCGGTTGACGTACAGCTTGCTGGCCCCCACGTCGTGCATCCCGGCATGATACGTGCGGTTCTTCGTAATCAGCGGGGCGATATAGGGCGACGCCGCCCGCCGGCCATGCGTATGTCCGGAGAGAACCGCGTGCGCCGGAAACATCGAGAGACGTGCGACACCCCGTGGATTGTGCAGCAGCACAAGCGTCAACTCGTCCGCCCGGACCCCGGAGAAGGCCGTATGCGGATCGAAGTCATTCAGCTTTATGTCGCCCAGCCCCACAATCCACAATGGATGGCCGTCGATATCGAGGGAGACCGCCCGGTTCCTCAGCACCGTAACGCCATTATCCTGGAGATCGTCCATGAAACGCGACAGTGCCGCCTCCCGACGTTGCTTGAAAACATGCCGCAGTGCGTACAGGCCGTAGTCATGATTCCCAAGGCACGCGTAAGCCCCGTGGCGGCTGCGAAGCCTTGAAAGCATGTCCGCGACCCGCGAACGAAAATCCCCCTGGAAGTCATACGTAATGAAATCCCCCGTCAGCAGAACCAGATCAGACTCGAGCATATTCACACGGTCGATGCACCGTCGCAGGTAGGCGGTGCTGACCAGGCGGCTGCAATGCAGATCGCTGATATGGGCAATGCGCATGCCGCCGAACCGGTGTTGGACGGCCGACAGCGGCAGATCCACGTTCACGACCTCGATCCATTCCGGACCATGGCCGTGCACGTTGACCGCCCAGCGCGTACAGAAACCCAGCGTGCCGAGTGCGACGCCTTTGTAGTAAAGCGCCTGCCGCAGAACCCTGGCAAGCGGGGGGGATGGCCTGACGTTGTTTTTCATGGATGGATAGCCTTCAAAAGAAAGATCATACCATATACGTCGGACAAGTCAACGGGTTTGGCTGTGTTTTCCTCGGCCGAAAGAGGGCACGAGGCTGTAGGAAATTGACTGGGCCGGACGAATATCGCTGCCCAAGAAAAGGAAATTGAGGCGGTTGTACTACGCAACAGCGTTTGCTATATGAGAACAAACCGACGTCCGCTCGGGGATTCAGTGGGTGGACCCAATCCATACGATGACATTCTGGAGATACGGCGAATGAACAGGAGGCGATGGAAGGCCGCACTGGTGTTTCTGGCGATGGGCTCATGCCTGTGTGAGGCGGCGGACTGGCCGCAGTTTCGGGGAATCGGCCGCGACGGCCGCAGCGAAGAGACCGGCCTGCTGCGACAATGGCCCGACGGCGGGCCGGAATTGGCCTGGTCTGTCGATGGGCTCGGCTACGGATACGCCTCGGCCGCTATCGCCAGTGGGCGGGTCTACACCACCGGCATGATCGACAAGGTCGGCTACGTCTTCTGTTTCGACACCCAGGGCGGCCGCAGATGGAAGAAGCCCTACGGCGACGAATACACCAAGTCGTACCCCGCGTCGCGAACCACCCCCACGGTCAATGACGGGCGGCTCTACGTGTTCAGCGGTATGGGTGTTGTGGTCTGCTTCGACGCCGAGACAGGCGGGCGGATATGGTCTGTCGACGTGTTCACGCAGTTTGACGGACAATGGCCCAGGTGGGGCATGTCCGAGTGCCTGCTCATCGACGGCGACCGCGTGATCTGTACCCCGGGCGGCACGAGGGCCTGCATGGCGGCGTTGGACAAGCGAACCGGCGAGGTCGTATGGACCTGTACGGACATCAACGAGCCATCCACTTACGGAAATCCGATCTGCGTCGAATACGCGGGATACCGTCTCATCGTTCAGATGCTCCGCGACTCCGTCGTCGGCGTTGACGCCGAATCGGGGCGATTGCTGTGGCGGGATTCCTTCGACGACTACCATATCGATCGGACCCGCTGGGTCAACGCCAACCCGCCCCTGTACTCCGACGGATGTATCTACACCACAAGCGGCTACGACAACGGCGGCGCGATGATTCAACTATCCGAGGATCCACACAAAATAACACGAAAATGGGTTGACAAAACCCTCGATACGCACCACGGAGGGACGGTCCTTGTCGACGGCCACATCTATGGCTCCAACTTTAAGAGCATGGCCCTGGGCGATTGGGCCTGTCTCGACTGGCAGACGGGCAACGTCATGTACGATGAGAAATGGCAGGGCAACCGGGGCAGCCTCATCTACGCCGACGGCATGCTCTACTGCTATGACGAGAATAAAGGCGATGTCGCGCTTGTGCCGGCGACACCGGAGGGATTCCGGCCGGTCAGCCAGTTCCGCATTACCCAAGGCGGCGGACGCCACTGGGCCCATCCATCCATCTCCGACGGCCTGCTCTACATCCGCCACGGCGACTGCCTCATGGCCTATGACATCCGCCGCAAATAGCCGCCACCTCAGTCCCGCAGTTGCTCGGTGGCCAGCACCAGTTCCACAACGGAGCGCACCTCCATCTTGTCCAGTATGCGCCGCCGGTGGATATCGACGGTCTTGCTGCTGATGTTCAGCTCCTTGGCCACCTCCCGCGTGCTCTTGCCCGTAACCAGCAGATCCATGACTTCTCGCTCACGGCTGGTCAACTCGGCCAGCTTCGCGTCGAGCTGCGAACGCTCCACCGACTTGCGGCGCTTGCGGGCGTCAATAACGACCGCCTTGAGGATGCTGTTGAGCAGCGTATGGTCCCGGAAAGGCTTCTGGACAAAATCCACGGCGCCGCTCTTGAGGGCCTTGACGGCCATGTGAACATCCCCGTGGCCGGTGATGATGACGATGGGGATATCCATACCGTCCTTGGCCAGCTTCGCCTGCAACTCCAGGCCGCTCATCCCGGGCATCCGGACATCCGCCACAAGACAGCCGGGCTCGCCAGGATCATAGTCGCTGAGAAAATCCTGGGCGGTACGGTATGTCTTGCACTTGAGGCCGACGGTTTCCACAAGCATACAGAGGGCATCCCGGACAGCCTCATCGTCTTCCACCACGAATACCGTACTATCGTAATCTTCCATGGGCAGACCCCTTTTTTTACAATATAACACCGTGCCACGCGGCCGGCAAGCATCGAGGCGAGAAAAACTATGGGGCTCTCCCTGCCCGTTACCCCGCCCTGCGTCTGACCGTGATGGAAGCACAGACCGCCCAAAGGTCGGGAAGGCGGCATTTCTGAACGTAAGGAGCCCCCCAGAAAGCAGAAAACAGCCAGATATTTTCCCCATTGA
>DSDB01000626.1 GCA_011057845.1 Phycisphaerales bacterium
AGTCCAGAATGCGATCATCGGCGGGACCCAGATCTTCGTCGTTGGAACGGGTTCGCAGGGCGGACTGTTCGTGATCGGACTGATCAACCAGTTCTCGATCGGCGGGCAGGAGCTTGCGGTTGATAATCTCGTGGCCAACTGCATTCCGGAGCCGGCGACGCTTGGGTTGCTGGGTCTGGGCGGTCTGGCTCTGCTGCGTCGCAAGAGGTAAGTCGGCCCGTCGCATCACACACAGCCGCGTGGGCGACGATCTTGAGCAATACCTTCAAGCGCGGGCTTGAAGAGCGGAATATGAAAAAACGCCGGTGTTGAGCCGGCTTTTTCTTTGCGCCGGGGGGGCGCGGGAGGTATTTGTCGGGAATTGGGGCAATAAAGGCCGTTGGCGGTACGTCTAGCCCATCTACGGAGAGTGTAGTTGAAGGGGGGGTGTGCGTTCAGGACGTGGAATATGCCCGTCTGTGGGTAAATGTATCACTGTTTTTTGTCTTGGAGGACACAATCATGAGGCGGAATTTGGTACTGATGGTAGCGGCGGCATTTGTGGTGGCTGTCGCCTTCTCGGCGATGGGCCAGCGTGAGCCCGGACAGGGCGGCCCGGCCGGCGGCTTCGGCAATATGTCGGAGGAGCAACGGACCCAGATGCGTGAGCGCTGGCAGAACATGAGCGAGGAAGAACGGGCCCAGTTCCGCGAGCAGATGCGCGGTCGGATGGGGGAGGCGGGCGCCGACCAGCGTACCGCGATGCGCGGCGGGTTCGGGGTTCGTCTGAGCCGCGAGGAGCAGTTGAAGGCCATTGCCGCCATGCAGGAGCAGATCGGCAAGCTCAAGGCGGTGATCGAGTCGCAGCCGGAAGGGCGGACGATGGCCAATATGCGCGAGATGAGCGAGGAGGAGCGCACGAAGCTCCGCGAGGAGATGACGAAGCGGCGCGAGGCCCAGACGGCGGCGATAACGGCGATTGAGACGGAGCTGGCGAAGCTCCAGGCGCCGCGTCCGGAGCGGATCGGGACGGCCCGCGAGTTGCAGCGGATCATGGCGGTGGCCAGGGAAGAGAACGCGCCGAAGACGGCCGCTGCGATTGAAGCGCTGATTGCGCGGGCGGCGGAGCCGGGCGGCGATCAGGGACCGGCCACGACTCCGGAAGGGGCACGACGGGTCCGCGGCGAGCGCGGGGCCGGGCAGAGGGGCGCCGCAGACAACCCGCCGCGGTAGTCCGCGGGTCAACGGCGTTGTCCGGAAAGCGTCTCTTGCCGGGCGAAAAGCGGCTGATCGGATGAGTATCTGAAGCATTGAATCCGGCCCGCTGTCGGTGGTGTGTTTGAGGTGAAAAACGCACTGGCGACGGCGGGCCGGTTCTATTAGAATGACTCACGACTCACGACTCATAACGCACGGTGTATGGTGGTGTGAATCTTGCCTTGCTTGAAAGGATTGGACGATGAAGAGAGGCTGGATGGTTGGCGCGGGCATGGTGATTTGGGGGCTGGTGTTGCTGAGTGCGGCCGGAGGCGAGGTTTGGGGGGCCGAGCCGTTGACGTACCTGGACTTGATCGGACGGCTGACCGATATGGAGCACCTGGCGGTGCTGCCGGCCGAGGGCGAGAAATGTCAACAATGGTCCAGCTATGACCGGGCGAGCAGGTACGATGAGACGACCGGCGGGTATATCAACTGGTCGGCGAACGGGGATGGCAATGGAATTATACGCAAGGAAGGAAACGTCCAGGTCTTCGCGGAGATCGAGGGGCCTGGGGTGATCTGGCGGACGTGGTCGGCCCTGGCGAAGGACGGGCACGTGAAGGTGTATCTCGACGGGGCCTCGGAGCCGGCGATTGACCTGCCTTTCATCGGCTGGTTCAACCGCAGGAACGCTCCGTTTGTGCATGAGTCGCTGGTTCACATGACGGCGCAGGGGCAGAACAACTACGTGCCCATCCCGTTCCAGAAGTCGTGCAGGATCACCGGCGAAGGGGACTGGGGGGCGTACTACCATTTCACATACACCACATATCCCAAGGGGACGAAGCTGCCGACGTTCTCGATGAAGCTGGGCGAGGCGGAGACGGCGGCGCTGGCGAAGGCAGCGGAGATGCTGGCTAACTGCGGTCAGGACCCGGCGGGTCGGCGGCAGGGGCAGCAGACGATTCGCGGGGGTATGCAGGTGGGCCCGGGGCAGATGGTGACTGTGGCGGAGATTGCGGGGACGCGGGCGATTACGGGGATGTGGGTGAGCATGGAGTTGCCGGAGGATGAGGAACAGGCGCGGGATGTGCTGCGGGAGTTGACGCTGAGCATCTACTGGGACGGACAGGAGCGGCCGAGTGTATGGTCGCCGCTGGGGGATTTCTTCGGGACGGCGGCGGGGGCCAATCGGTACAAGTCCTTGCCGCTGGGGGTGACGGAGGATGGGTTCTACTGCTACTGGTATATGCCGTTCAAGGATGGGGCGGTGGTCAAGGTGGGCAATGACGGCGATGTGGCGCGGCGGGTCCGGTTTCGGATCACTCATGCGCCGCTGACCAGGCCGACTGAGACGCTGGGGCGGTTTCATGCGAAGTGGCACCGGGATGCGTTCTTGCCGGCCGATGAGGCGCGGCGGGCGATCGACTGGACGATGCTCAAGACGCAGGGGCGCGGGCGGTTCTGCGGGGTGATGCTGCATGTGTGGAATCCTCGGGGCGGCTGGTGGGGCGAGGGGGATGAGAAGTTCTTCGTGGACGGCGAGAAGTTCCCCTCGACGTTCGGGACGGGCTCGGAGGATTACTTCGGGTATGCGTGGTGCAATCCGCAATTATTCGAGAACTGCTACCACAATCAGACGATCAGCATGGGCAATCGGGGGCACGTGTCGGTGAACCGCTGGCATATCACGGACAACGTGCCGTTCCAGCGGTCATTCGAGGCGGCGATTGAGAAGTACTATCCCAATTCCAGGCCGACGCTGTATGCGGCGATACCGTACTGGTATCAGGCGGCCGGGCAGGCGGATGCGTATGAGGCCGCGCCGGTGACGCAGCGCAAGGGCTATTGGGAGCCGATTGTGGTCAAGACGGTCAAGGGCGCCCTTGAGGGTGAGAAGCTCAAGGTGCTTTCGAGGACGGGCGGTGGGACGACGGCGCAGGATATGACGAATTTCGGGGAGGACTGGAGCGGACAGGCGCATCTGTGGTGGACGCAGGGCAAGGTCGGCGACAAGCTGGAGCTGGCGGTTCCGGTTGGCAAGACGGCCGCGTATCGGCTGAAGATGAACCTGACGAAGGCCGTGGATTACGGGATCGTGCAGTTGTACCTGGACGGCAGGAAGCTGGGCGAACCCGTTGACCTGTACAACAATGGGGTGGTGCCGACGGGGGAGATGGACTTTGGAGTTGTGGAGTTGACCGAGGGCGAGCACACGTTGACGGTGGAGATCGTCGGGGCCAATGAGAAGGCTATCAAGGCCTATATGTTCGGGCTGGATTACCTCCTGCTGCGGGAGGTCAGCGACGCCTTCTATCTGCCGGAGGACCCGAAATACTCCATCATCGAGTCGGCCCGCGACTCGGTGCGATTCGCGATCAGCACATTGATGCCCCGAAAGGGGCATCTTTTTTGTAAGAGCAGTTTCGTCGACTGCGAGGGCAACGTGATGGGGTGGCACGATTTCGGGAATCTGGAGGGGCCGGGCTGGGCGGCGAACGCGGTGGGCGGGGCTCACGAGATGTTCGAGTTCGGGCGGTATGTGGGCGATGAGCAGATATGCGCGAAGGCGACGGCGGTGCTGGACCATGTGCTGACGGAAGGGTTCATCGATTGGGAGACGGGGTTTATCACCGGCTATCGGGAGACGACGACGGATACGTTCTGTCTGAACTATCAGCACAAGAACAACTGGTTCTGCGCCGGGTCGATGGCGAAGATCGCCTATCAGTTGCTTCTGTTCGGGGATGTGCTGGACGAGACGCGGCGGGCGAAGGCCTACGAGGCAGCCATCAAGAACGCGAAGTGGATCGACGACAATCTGGAAATGGCGCCGAACGGGTGGTTCCCCCGGCGCAGCGAGCGCAGCGGCAAGGCCTATCCGAAGAACGCCTACGGGGATAATGACATCCTGTTCGAGGGCAGCGCGGACGGGTTGTTCATCATTCAGTTGTGGGTCGGCCTGACGCAGCGGGGGCTGGGGGAGTACCGCGACAAGATTCGGGAGAAGGCGGATGTGTTCATGAAGGCGGGGGGGATCTTCGGGAGCATCAACCACGATACGTATGACCGACATGAGAACGTGGCGTATTCGGTGGCGTTTCGGGTGTTGCGGCAGGCGGGCAAGCTGCTCAAGGACGAGGCGATGGAGCGATTCGCTTACGAGAAGTGCCTGGCGGGGCTGGACCGGTTCAAGATGAACGAGGATCGCAACGGCGTGGCGACCAGGGGCCTGCTGTACATGGAGGACAGTTGGGATACCTCGTACATGTGGGAGAACGCCGAGGCGGCGCTGGCGTATCTGGAGGGGTACAGCGATACGGGGGACGAGCGGTATCGGCTGTGGGGGTTGACGATTCTGCGGGCGGCGGCCAAGCACCATCACGGAGATATGGGGTTCCTGACGGAGGGGGTGGATTGGAACAACCATGTCGGTCAGGAGCACCATTTCGGGGGTGCACTGTACGGGGATATCAAGTATACTGAGCCGCTGCTGAACAACATTCACATTGTGGAGCCGACGCTGCTGGCGGTGAAG
>DSDB01000487.1 GCA_011057845.1 Phycisphaerales bacterium
CGCGCGCCAGAATTGCCTCGTAGCAATCCCCGCCCGATTGCCCCAGCCGCCCGATCCACCGCGGGTCCAGGTTCTTGACCTCCAGCGGGTTGTAGCCATCCGGCCGTGGGCCCACCGGCAGGACGTGAATCACCCGCTCCAACCAGCGTGCCGTCTCCGGGTCGTTGTTCGACTCGATATGCACTGGAAAGACGCCTCCACGGTGGCGGTAATCGTAGTCCAGGCGGCTGATGCCGGGATAGACCAGCCCGATCATATCCTGGGAGCCCGACGGCTCGGCCTTGCCCTCGTTTTCGGCGGCGTAGAGTTCCGCGACCAGCTCATCCGGGTCGCGGTCCGGCAGGCCATCCTCCCACAAACGCAGTGCGATATTCCGCGTGCCGATGCATATCCCGGATCGGTCCATGAACCGAAACTGTGGCACGATCCGCACCACGACCATCGAGCCGGGCGGGGATGGATTGAGCCTTGATGCAAACGGCTGGTCGATCCACCCCCCGGCCAGCGCAATGCGGTACGGCAGGTTCCCGACGACGTCGGTGATTCGTGGTTTCCCGTTCGCCATGTACGGCTCCATCTTGCCCGCAACCGGCAGCGTCAAACGCCCACCATTGCGTCAACTGACTGTCCGTTTGCCCGCCTTGCGATCCATGTACTGCGTTTTAATCCAGTCGTAGGTCTTCTTCAAGCCGACTTCAAACGGCGTGCTCGGCTGCCAGCCAAGGACCTCCTGGATGAACGTGTTGTCGCTGTTGCGCCCGGCGACGCCGGTCGGCGCCTCCATGTCATACTTGCGTTTGAGCGTGATGCCGCCGATGCCCTCGGCCAGCGATACGAGGTCGTTGATGGAGATCAGTTGGCTCGATCCGAGGTTGATCGGCGTGGCGATCAGCCGCTCGCAGTGCGTGATCATGTCGATGCCCTGGACGCAATCGTCGATGTACATGAAGCTCCGCGTCTGGCGGCCGGTGCCCCAGATGACGATCTGATCGGCCCCGGTGTCCTTGGCCTCGATGACCTTGCGACAGATCGCGGCCGGGGCCTTCTCGCGCCCGCCATCCCACGTGCCGAACGGCCCATAGACATTATGGAACCGCGCGATAGCCGTCCACAGCCCGCGCTCGGCCCAGTACTCCTGGCAGAACATCTCGCTCATCAGCTTCTCCCAGCCGTACCCGCGCTCGGCCATCGCCGGATACGCATCCGATTCCTTGAGCGCCCGACAATTCGGGTCCTTCTGCAACTCCGTGTTGTAGGCACAGGCCGATGAACTGAAGAAATACCGCTGCGCGCCGGCCCGGTAGGCCGCCTCGATCATGTGCGTATTGATCAGGATGCTCCGCAGGCACTCGATGCGGAAACGCTCGATGAAGCCCATGCCCCCCATGTCCGCCGCCAGGTTGTACACCTCCACGGCCCCCTCGCACGCCCGCTTGCAGTTGTCCTCATACTGCAGGTCCATGCACAGACACTCGGTCCCCGGTGTCCGCTGGTACCACTGCGGCAGCGGTTTCTTATCGACCGCCCGGATCCGCGTGAATCCCTGTTCGTGGAAATACCTCGCCAGCGCCCCGGCGATAAACCCGCCCGCCCCTGCGATAACAATCAAATCATTTTTATTCAACATCGAACCCGCCGTCGGATTGCCCTTGGCCATCATACGCGTCCTTTCATTGCCGAATGGATCAGTATCTCCCATATTCCCGCAAAGCCTCCCACATTGCCACAATATTCTCCGGCGGCACATCCGCCTGGATGTTGTGAATCGTGTTAAAGACATACCCGCCGCCGGGCATCAGGGCCTCGAGATTCCTCCGCACGTTCTCGGCCACCTGCCGGGGCGTGCCGTTCGGCAACACGCTCTGAGTCTCCACTCCGCCACCCCAGAACGTAACGTGCCGCCCGAAATCGCGCTTCAGTTCATACGGGTCCATCCCCTGGGCGGTGATATGGACGGGATTGATGATGTCAATGCCCATGTCGATGAAATCCCCCAGCATGGGGCGAATGTTGCCGCATGAATGGAAGAACACATACCGCCGCTCGCCAGGCGGCCTGGCCCTGTCCAGCAGCCCTCGTATGAAACCCATCAGATCCCGCAGCCGAGGCTCGAAGATCGCCCTGAACATCTCATGGCTGATAAGCTGGCTCTGCTGCGTGCCGTAGTCATCGGCCTCGGCCACGATATCCACCACATCGCCCAGTTTCGGCAGGGCCATCGCCCAGAATTGCTTTTTCATCTCAAGAATGCGGTCCAGCACCAGAGACGCCGTCCCCGGATCGGCCGCCAGGTCGCACAGGATGTTCTCCATGCCCCGCAGGCGCTGCGCCATCTCGAACAGCCCAGCGCAGAAGCCCTTGAGGACAATGATCTTGCCCTGGGCCCTGTAGGCAATCGCCAATTCCCGCAGACCCGCTATCGCCCGTGAATCGTCGGGCGTCGGCCAGGTGTGACCGGCCATCCGCTCGGGCGTAACGGTCATCCCATCCAGCGGCGAGCGGACCTGGGACCACCACAGGCCGTTTTGCTTGGGCATCCGCTGGGTGAATCCCCAGGCATCCAGGTGCTCCCAGTAATCGCCCGCATCCAATGGCGTGATTCCGGAATTGTGACTGGTCAGCGGATAGAGGCCCCGCGTATCGACCTCCAACCGGTCAAGCAGCCTCTCGCAGGGGCGCACAACCTGTTGATAGACATCGGCGAATTCGATCGGCCCCGGGTTGATTCCGAGATACTCACAGAGCCGCCGGTACGCGTGAACGTGAATGCCCGTACACTGCATCGAACCCAGGTCGTAGGGCACCCGGTCGGGTTCTTTGTACGCCAGCGTTGTCAGAATCCTTTCACGGCTGTTCAATCGCGGTCTCCTGTGAGCCTGCGTCGGTCGTAACCGCGGGCCCAGAAAAGATATGCGTTTGGCGTCGCCCGTTCAAGAGCCGCCGAAGAAGAGCGGCTCGAAATGCGCATAAAAAAAGGAGACACAGGCGAGCAGTGCACTATGTTGTGGCCTCGTCTCCTTGTCGCGATGTGTCCGAATGCACAATACCGCGGTTCGTGCTTATGAGACCCACTGATCTCTGTCTGCACACGCGACAATGATAGTATACACCATTACGCCGGGCGGGTCAAGCCCTATTTGCAGTTTGCTCCACTACTTTACAAACCGCACCATCCGGGCCGTGGCAGGCCCTGCCGACCCACGCCTTACCAACGGCCGGACCAAGACACCTGGCAGGGGCCTACTTGAAGATCCGTGTGGCCTCGGTCTTTTCGACAGGTCGGGCGAGTTGGTCGGTCGTCAACGTTACCTTGAACAGGCTGTCTCCGGGCTGTTCGGCCGTCACGACTACCCGCCATACGGCCTTGGCCCCCGGGGCCAGGGCCTCAAACGGCGCAAATACAACCCTGCTTCCCTTCTCCGTGCCCACGGTTGCGCCGGTCGAATAGACATACTTCACCGACCGCTCCGTATCGCAGACCACCGTCACATTGGAGGCCGTGGCCGTGCCCTGGTTCTCTACCGTGATCTGGTACGTACACCGCTGACCGACTTCGACCGGGTCATCGAGGTCCACGACTTCCATCGTCACCGCCGGAATGCCGGTCAGTGTCGTTTCCGCCGACGCCGTTGCCGGCTCCGCGTATTTCGCCGTGGCGATGGCGTTGCTGGCCAGCACCCCTTCCATACTCGGCGTGTAAGATACCCTGACCGTCCGTGAAACGCCCGGATCCAGCATCCCCAGGTCCCATACCAGTTTCGTGCCGCGTACAATATTCGCCCCGGCGCTGGCCTTGATCGAGCTGATGCCCCTGGGCAGGGCTTCCTCAATGGTGGTATTCACCGCCGCGACCTCGCCGGTGTTGGTGACCGTCATCTCATAAGTCACCGGCCGGCCGACGTACTGCGCGCCGGGTCCGGTCTTGACGAGTTTCAGACTCGGCTGCAGCACCGTGGTCGAGACCCCCAGGGCCTCGGCCTCAAGCCCGCCGGCGCTGGTGGCCCGGCCGCCGGTTGCATACGTGCCCGGCGCGTCGGCGTAGAGCGCCGCCTGGAATTCGCGTGATTCCCCGGCGCTGAGACTGTCGGCGGTGAACGTCAGTTCCGTAGCACCATCGGCGGTCTTGAGCCCCGTTGGCAGGAGGCCCGTGATCCGCACCTTCTCAACGACCCCCGTACCCGGGTTCGACACCACAAAAGTCACGGGAATCGGCTCTCCCATGGCGACCTTGGCCGGGGCGCCCGTGATCGCAATCTGAAGTCGCGGTTGAACCACCCGGACCAGTGCATCCGCCTGGTCGCACTGGGTAACAACATCCGTGTGGTGCCTCAAATCGCTGAGTATGGTGGGCACGCCCGTAATGGTGATCTGTCGCGTGGCGTTCGGCCACAACACGTCGATTTCCCAGATCAGCCGATTGCCGTCTACACGGGGTTCCGGAGCGGCCTCCTGAAACTGAAAACCGGACGACAGGGTCTCGGTCACAACGACATTGGGAACCTGCGCCGTGGTGATACTGGTCAGAGTCACCGTATAGGTGAAGGGTTTGTTCAGCTCGACCTGTTCCGGCATGGTCTTGTCGATTCTTACCAGGGCGGGGTCCTTCTTCCTGACCGGAACCGGCGGCTGGTTCGGCTCACCTGCCGGCGGCGCCGCCGCGACGGGACTGTCCGTTGCCGGCACCGCCGCTACAGGCGCCGCGGTGGACGTAAGAG
>DSDB01000338.1 GCA_011057845.1 Phycisphaerales bacterium
GGCGCCGCCAACAGCAGCACAGCCAGGCGTTTCTTGCCGCCGCGGTACTCTTCATCGGGCCAAGGCGCCGTCGGCTCGCGGATGGCGCCGAACGGACAGGCCTCTTCGCAGAGACGGCACTGGATACACTCATCCGGGGCGATCGTGACGCGCCGACGGGAGAGACGGGAGAACTGACGCAAAATCACGCCATAGGGACAAAGGAACCGGCAGTACGGCCGACCCACGAACATGCCGATCACAAGCAGTGATGCGCCGAAGACCAGGATATTGATGCTGCCGGCCAGACGGAAGAACGACACAAACGGATCATACCGGCAGATGATGAACGCACTGCCGGTCGCCGCGAAAAGGACGGCGGCCCCCAGATACGCATAGGCCAGCAGTCGCAGGGAGCCCTCCAGCCAGCGGGGGACCTTGATCGGCCACAAGACGACCATGTCCTGAATAGCTCCCAGAGGGCAGACCGCCCCGCAGAATGTCCTGCCGAAGAACAGGGTGAACAGAAGCGGGGCCAACAGGAATATCGTCGCCGTAATCGGCATGGCGTACTGGCGGTCAAAGAACGTCAGTGTGGCGTTCTGGATAGCGCCGATGGAGCATATACAGCCCTGGCGGTAGAAACCGAAGTATACCAGGCAGGCGATCATCAGGACGAAGACCAGGCGACGATTGCGTTTCCGCAGGACCAGATACGACGCGGCCGCCAGCGCCGCCAGCAGCACGGTGACATCGACATACTCGTAGAGGTCCCGGCGGGGGTCGGGCGTCGTGGGACTGGGGATCTGGTGGTTGGTCTCGGTGAACTCCGGCGGCGGGAACCGCTCAAGCGAGTAGGCGCGCCCCGACAGACCCAGGCACAGAGCCGCAACGGCTGTAAGAACAACGCGCCGGCCCATCAGCGACGATCCGCCCGCTTGAGGAGATAAGGTTGGTCGGCCGGGACGCGTCTGAACGCATCCGACGGACACGCCGCCGCAATGGAACATTCATTGCAGTTCAGGCAGCGGTCATGCCGCACCTGCAGGTGCAGCGATCCATTGCCGAACGCATTGCAGCCCTTGACGCACTTGCCGCAGCCGTTGCAGAGCTTCTCGTCGATGTGATACTCGTAGTACGGCTCTTCGATGAGCTTGCGGTCGATAGCCCCGGTCGGACAGAGCTGGTTCTCGGCGCCCTCGTTGATCTGGGCCGGCTCGGGGCCGAAGTAGCCGAAGCATATCTGGCAATAGCCGCAGACCGGGTAGGAGTGAACGCATTTGACGGCGGATTCGGCCAGTACGCAATACGTCGCACAGTTGCCGCAGGCGACGCAGGTGTAGGGGTCGATCTGCCAGACGAATTCGTTGGAACGGGCTCTGGCGCCAAGGTATCCGGCCAGTCCGCCGACGCCCAGCAGAAAGGCCCCGCCGCAGGCATCCCGCAGGAAGCTCCGTCGGGTTTTAGGGTCGTTGCGCTCAATCATTTCTCAATGGCCCCCCGGTCGATGCTCTATAGCGGTCGGCCCGTGGCAGACGACAGGCGCCCACCGCCTCGCAGCCGTCGCACAGGCCTTGATTCGTGCAGACCCCCTGTGCTTGAAGGCGGCCCCGTTTAGCAACACCAAAGGCGCCAACGGTGACGGCTGCCGCGGCCAGCGCCCATCGGCCAGCGCCGATAAGGGCATTGCGTCTGTTGTATCTGTTGGAGTATCGGCCGGCCATCAGGGGGTCTTCCTTACAAATATCCGTATCACGTTCTTGAGAGTATCCAGCACATAGACGCGGCCTGTCGGGTCGACCGCCACGTCAAAGGCGCCGGATCGGGATCCCGCCGGCAGCGTAAAGACCCTGGAGACGCCGCCCTCGACAAGCTGCTCAGGACCGGCCACGGCGCCCGCAAAGCGGCCCTCGGCGTCGTAGACCTTCACTCGCACAAGGCCCTTCTCGCAGGTCACAAAGTCGCCGTCCGGTAAGATGGCGAAATTGACCGGGTTACAGCAGCCGATAAAGCCTTCCAGTTTTGATGAGAACTCACCCCAGCCAAACTCCAGATCGCCGTCGACCGTGTAGGCCTCGATGCGATGACGACCGGGGTTGACCACCCTGAGCAGCCCGTCATCGGCCACCGCCAGGTCGAAATAGGGGCTCGGAATGACAAACCCAGCGATGTTTCGGGCGGGGTCCTTCTCGCCGATGCGACCTATCACCCGGCCGTCTCGCCCGTAACGCAGAACAACGCGGTTGCCCGCGTCCGCGGCGAAGACCTCATCCTTGCATACCGCCAGACTTGTCAGCACCGCGTTCTCGCCCGCAGACGGCCAGGCGGCAAGCTGCTTGCCCGTCTTGTCATAGACTTGGACGTGGTCTTTCATCCCAAGGTATATCGCGCCATCTTGGGCGACCGCGATGCACCGGGCCGCGCCGGCCACCGGGAACTGGCCGACCCGCGAGCCGGCGGCATCGAACATGACGACCTGCCGGTCGCCGGTTACGTACGCCGTCGAGTCCGGGGCAACACAAATACCGGTAGCGTCTTGCAGGCCGGTGGCGATAACCGGGCCTGCCTGGGCATAGAGCAGGCGATTGGGGTCGATTCTGGCCAATTCGCTGAGGTCATAGGCGAACTCGCGGCCCAGACCACTGCCGCCGGCGCCGGTGGTGTCGTAACGGACCATCGCTACGATGCCGGCGACCACCGCCAGCATGACGACCACGCCGGCCAGGACCTTAACGCTCGTGTCTGCTTTGTGCTTTTTCATGTATTGCGTTGCGCCCGCAGGGCATGCCATTATGACCCGCCCAGGGGCGTTTTTCAACCGTTCTAAGGCTGCCTGCCTATGTCCAGACAGGCCATCTTCGTCAGATCGCGGACAATCAGCCGGGTGCCGACCAGTGCCATGGGGCCCCATGACTCATGCCCCTGGAGCACCACGGCGTCATCCAGCGGGGCGAACCCCGTGGGGGCCGCGGGCGTCATCGTCAGACGTCCGTCGTCATCCATCACGTAAAGTACGCCGTTGGCGATCATATAGGGACCGAGACCAAACTTGTGGGCATTGCCACTGGTCCAGATCAGATTCCCATCGAGGTCCAGGCAGGCCAACTGCTTATCCGGCCGAACGCCATAGATGTGCCCCTGGTAGAGCACGGGGGTCTGCTGCTCGGAGCCAAATACGGCCGCATCGAGCCGCCACAGGGCTTGTGGGACGATTTGTCCGGCGTCGGACTTCAATTGCAGCATCATGCAGCCGGCGTTGTAGCCACCGGACAGGAACACCCGGCCGTCGCCGACGATCAGCGGCGTCGGCACGTTGGCGATGCGGATCTTCCAATCAGGGTATTCCCATAGGATTTGTCCATCCGTCGCGGATACGCCAACGACCCCCCCGCTGGCACAATAGAGGTACTGCCGTTGACCGTTGAAGTCCATTGGCACAACGGATGAGTGCGTCATCACCCATTTCCTGGGATTATCAGTCCGCCACAGGACCTCGCCGCTGTCGCAATCGACGGCCATGAGGAGGCTATGACCGCCCACCGCCAGGATGGCCTTGTTGTCCTCGACCAGGGGGCACTGCCCGGCGTACCAGGCGGGCACTTCCGCCCCGTGCTCCCGCACGAGGTCGATCATCCATTTCAGTTCACCGGTGGCCGAATCGAGGCAGGTAACGTGGCACTTGGGTCCGAAGGCCACGACATGCCTGTCGGTCACGGTTGGTATGGTGCGGCTCATCCCATGGTTTCGTTTGATAGACACGGGATAGCGATACTGCCAGATGTCGGCGCCATCGGCCAGGGAGACGCAGCGGATGACGTCGGACTGCTCCTGGCGGTCGTAATCCATGATGTAGACGCGACCGTCCCGCACCGCCGCTCCCGCATAGCCTTCGCCCACATCAATGGTCCAGAGCACTCTTGGACCATCCGCGGGCCACTCGCGGGCCAGATCGGGGGCATCCGAGATGATCGCGTCCATGTTGACGCCGCGGAAGCGGGGCCAGTCGCCGGCAATATCCGCCGGGACGCCATTGAACTTCAGGAGTGTGCCCTTGATTTCCGCTGTAGCGGCCTGGCCCCCAACTGGGCCGGCGTCATTGGGATCGGGCAACCGCAACGAGAAGCTCATGGGCGGCGTGTAGCCCAGCCACTGCACGATCAGCAGCATGGCGACGACGGCCGTGAGGACCGGCAGGACCCAGACCAGAACGTTGCCGCGCACTTGGATGGTATGTGAACAATTGTGCATCTATTCGTTTCTGAGGGCGTCGAGCATCTGGCCGCCGAGGGCAATATGGGTTGCCAGGGCCACCCATATCATACCACTTACGGCGATGGCCACAACGGTCAGCGCGAGGGAAAGACCCGGCACGTCGGCCCCGGGCGCCCGTAAGGCAGGCATAACCGCCACCAGGGCCGCAAAAACGCCTATCACCAACGCGGCCAACAGCAGGGCCCAGTGCTCATATCGAAGCATTCGCGAAAGGGTGTTTTTGGGAAATCCTACGGCCCGGAGCATCGCGAGTTCGCCCCGGCGGTCGAGAACATTACGCAATACCACCAGCGCCAAGCCGATACTCCCGACGACCAGACCCAGGCCACCGAGCATCTGGAATATGGTCAGATAGGTATTCTGAACGCTGCTGAAGGCGGCCAGCCGCTCCACCGTCGGCGTCAAACTTACGCCGTAATCCGCCAGACGGTTGGATAGTTGAGATTCCACA
>DSDB01000168.1 GCA_011057845.1 Phycisphaerales bacterium
CGTATATGGACCTGACCCGTGTAGGCATCTACGGCACCAGCGCCGGGGGGCAGTCCGCGGCGCGAGGGGTACTGGCCTTCGGGGATTTCTACAAGGTGGCGGTCGCGTCATGCGGGTGCCACGACAACCGGATGGACAAGGCCTCGTGGAATGAGCAGTGGATGGGCTATCCGGTCGGGCCGCACTACGAGGAACAATCGAACATTACACAGGCTCACCGGCTCACGGGGCGCCTGCTGCTGATGGTGGGAGAACTGGACAACAACGTGCCGCCGGAATCGACGTATCGGCTTGTGGATGCCCTGATCAAGGCGAAGAAAGAGTTTGAACTGGTGGTCCTGCCGGGCCAGGGCCACACCTCCGGCGGCGAATACGGGCAACGCAAGCGTCGGGATTTCTTCGTGAAGCACCTGCGGGGGGTGGATCCGCCCAACTGGAATGCCATCGGCGCCGACACACGGTAAGTTGATTCATCGATTTCACCCAGCGGCAGACGTCGGATTTCTCGTGGGTTGAAACGGTTCGGCGCGCACGATAGTTGACACATGCGTTCGTGGCCGATATAGTCGCGGCTGTCGGAGCGCCTGTAGCTCAGTCGGATAGAGCACCGGTTTCCTAAACCGGGGGTCGCAGGTTCGAATCCTGCCAGGCGTAGTTGTGAGGGATCCCCCCCCTGTCTACGCCGGGCGATTGGGCAGGATTTCCCAATCGATTCCGAGCCGCTTTATAGCGTAACCGACTTCCTTCATGTAGTCGCCGTAACAGGTCATCCAGTGGAAGCCGGGCATCCGCTGGGCCAGGGTCAGGCTGTCACAGTCGAAGCGGATGTCGATCTGGGAGCGGCAGATGTCCATGAAGGGGGCATCAATGATCTCGCCGCGAAGGCCGACCCATCGCTTGAGGGCAAAATCCGGAACGATATTGGTGACGACCTGGCCTCGCCGCATCTCGACCTTCGGGGCCGCCCCGTAGTCGGACTCAAAGTGGGTCAGGATACGGGCAGGTTCGAGTTCGCGGCCGTTCATCTTCCGCGGGGCGGTGCAATGCGCCAGGGTGATGATGCCCTCGTGCGGATAGGTCGGGTCGTTAAGGAATACGGGCTGACCGGAGATGTTCGCCAGCAGGACCCCGGACGGAATAACGACGAAATCCGACTCGCAGAAGGCCAGGTAGCCGGCATCGTTGAGCAGGGTGAGCGTCAGACAGGCTGAGGTTTCCGCCAGTGGCATGATCGTTCCCATGCAGCCGTTGATCGTGATGGAACTGCAACCGGCTTTCTTCATCAGGCCGTGGAAGACCCGCTCGAGCAGGAAGCCGTTCTCCACGAACGCCTTTTCCGTCTCGAGCGTTACGCCGGGGCCTTTCAAATACGCCTGCGTCGCCTTCGCGGCCCGCTCCACCGCCGATGCGTCGGCACGCGCCTCCTTAATCAGCTTACCCAGATCTTCATAGGAGACCGTCTGTATGTCGAACTGCCAGACCTTCCGGACGAGTTCCGGCACGACGCCCTTGGGTTGGGCCCATGCGTCCGGCCCGCCGACAGCCAGCATCCGCGTGCCCATCGTGTTGCGCAGGCCGCACAGCGCCCGCAACCGCCAGAGTATCTCCTTCGGGTTGTCGACGACCACATCGCCGTCGTCAACGCCCTTGACAGCCAGGGTATCGGTGTGTTGACGCAGATACCGCGGGCTGATGATTTCGTACCACAGATACACCGGGCCGCTCTTGTGCCGGCAAAAGATGATCATATCCTTGCCGGTCTTGTTGATCTGGTCGAACACGTCCATCCATCCGCCGGCGGCATAAATGAGGTAAACATCCGCCTGGCTCAGGTCTGAAGCGGCCTGAAGGTCCGCACCCTTCTGCACGCCGGTCAGCGGCAGGAAACGGACGGGGAAGTCAGCCTGGCGTTCGAGTTCCTTCAGTTCGCCTTCAATGCGGGCCATTTCCTTCTTCACATCGTCCTGGGTCTGGACGCCTCCCCAATTACGCCAACTGGACTGGTGCCGTTTCTGTGGGAGATCGTACGCCAGGATAGGTTTGACGACCAGGGCTCGGCGGGAAGGCCCCGATTCGTCCTGCCCGGCGACAGCCAGGGTGGACCACGTCAGGCCCGTCAACGCCGTGCTCAGAAGCGTGGCGCCCCCCATGCCCTTGAGGAATGTGCGTCGGGTAATGTCGTTGTTGCCGCTGTGTCCGCAGGGGCAGCATCTTGCATGTGGATGTCCGCTGTTGGTCGGCTGCTCGTTCATAATCATCTCCTGGGTATTGCGAGATTCCGGTCCCCGATGCTTCAACAGGGCCGCCCATGCATGCCGCTGCGGGAAGCCGGGTTACACCACCGGGCAGTCTACCAGATTGTCCTTCTGATGTGTAGATATAATAGGATGTGATTTGAGGGCAGGGGCCGCAGCGGTGGCTTTGTCTTCCAGCGGTGAACCTTGAACGCGGTGGATCCGCCCGTCAGATGGGGGGCGTACAGTCGCGTGGGAAGATGAGTAATCTAACAATCAGCCTGCTATGTTCCAGGCCACAAGGACATCTTGTACAGTTTTGGCGCGGGAAATCCAAAAACCGGTTGAAAAGGGGCGACTGTCCGGTATCATATCAGGTATATGGCGGCGATGTTGCCGACTGCGACGGTGGGTTTGCGTCGGTCCAAGCAGTGCATGCGGGGGCCGTATGCAGTCGAAAAGCCCGGTTGTAGTATGTGTTTTTTCGCTCAGGACCACAGGACGGCGATAATGACGGTTTCAAGGAGGTATCCGGTGGGCGTGGCATGGATGTTTAAGGGCAATCGTACCCTTCCAGCAGCGTGTTTGGCGGTGATGCTGTTTTGCACGCTGGTTTTCAACGGATGCGGTTCGAAGTTGTCGGATACGGCGCAGGTGGAGCGATTTGAAGCCGCCGGCCCGATCGAGGGGGAGAAGGATTTCGTGGGCTTGGGGGGAATACGGCAGAAGGGGCCCTACCGGGTCATTCCAGGCGATATCCTCGAGTTCCAGATGCCCGCTGTCCTGCGTGTGATCTCCTCGGAATTGTCGCAGTGGTTCAAGCCGGCCTGGGGCCACAGGGATGTGGAGGCCTATCTGGTGCGGGTTAACGATGCGGGCGTCATCACGCTGCCGATAGTGGGGGATCTCCAGATCGGCGGCAAGACCCTGGCCGAGATCGAGGCGATGGTCATCGATGCCTATTACCCCAAGTACGTGGTGAACACGCCGATGGTCGTCTGCCAGGTGGCCAAATATCAGCGGGAGAGCGAGCGCGTCTTTACGGTCATGGGCCTTGTCCAGAAACCGAACGCGTTTCCCTACCCGCCGGATGTGCAGTACAACCTGATGGAGGCGCTGGCCTTCGCGGGCGGGATGAACATGGTGGCGGACCCTCGGTATGTGAAGATCTACCGTCAGGACGCCAATGGCGAGATCGTCTCGGCTGTATTCGGTATCGACAGCAAATCGTTTCTTGAAGCCTACCGCGTGGCGATCAAGCCGGGCGACGTGATCTACGTGGACCACACGCTGCGTACCCGCATGAACCAGTTCCTGGCCGACGTGCTGCAACTGCGACTAGGAGTGACGTTCAGCGGCAACAGGTTGCTGGAATGAATCTGGGCCTCGGGGCCGAGTTCTTTTGGAATGATCTATGAACAACGGGACACATGAGAACGGTGCATCGTATCCGGTGGTGCGGCAGAGCGACGAACTGGATATCCGGCGGATTATCGAGGTGCCTTTTCGACACCGATGGGTGATTCTCCTGACGCTGGCGGTGGCAATCGTGGCGGCGGTATTGTATCTGGTCAAGGCCACGCCCATCTACCGGGGGGTCTCGAAGGTCTACGTCGAGCAAGCGGCGCCGCGGATCAGCGAATACGACGTGATGATGCCGCAGTCGAAGAGCTACCTCTTCACCCAGGCGGAAATGATCCGTTCATACCCTATTGTCAGCGATATCACCCAGTCCCCCCGGATACGTCGATTGCAGACGTTTGAGGGGATGGACGGCATCGAGGGGTATATCAAGTCGCATCTGACCGCGGAGGTCGGGCGAAAGGACGACATCATCACCGTGTCCTTTGAGTGTCCCTACCCGGTGGACGCCGCGGAGGTCGTCAACGCCCTGGTTCAGTCGTACATCAAGTACCACTCGTCGCAGAAGCGCAGCACCGTCAGCGAAGTGCTCAGTATCCTTAGCAGGGAAAAGGTAACGCGCGATAACGAGCTGTCGGCGAAGTTTGAGGAGATGCTCGATTTCACCCGCGAGAACGGTATTATATCCGTCAGTGACAGGGGCAATCCGGTTGTATTCGACCGGCTCGGGAAATTATCGTCGGCGCTGACCGACGCCCAATTGAACGCACTGAACACCAAGGCGGATTACGAGGCCGTCAAGTCCATGCTGGACGAACCGGCTCGGGTCAAGCAATTCGCCGCGGCCTCGCCGTCGGCGGGTGTGCGGGTCTTTGTCAATGATATTGAGACACAACTTCAGAGCGAGCTGCGGGCGGCGGAGATCGAGTTGAAGAACGTCCTGTACCATTGCACGGAGGACCACCCATCGGTGCAGGCGGTTCATGCCAAGATCAACCGGATTAAGCAGGAGTTGAATGAGCAGGCCAGTCAGTTTGCCGACTCGTATGTGGAAGTCATGCGGCTTCGTTGGGAAGCGGCCATGCAGCGC
>DSDB01000657.1 GCA_011057845.1 Phycisphaerales bacterium
CAGTGGTCCCCGGACGTCATGCCGGCCGCGGCGGAGACGCCGTTGGCCGACGCCACGGGGTGGTTCCTGGGCTTGTGCGCGCCGGTGCTGGCGAGTCTCCTGCTCTACGGCCTCTACCACGTGGGCCTCTGGGTCGTTCGCTGTCTGTCATCCAACGAGATCGACGAGGCTGTCGCTATAAAATCGAATCGACAATAAACTTCGCCCCGACGAAGATATCCACCGCCAGGGCCGCCCCCAGCACGGCCGTTCGCAGCCACGCCAGCCGCAGGCCCGCCGCGGCCACCGCAAAGACGCATCCCGCCGCCACCGCTCCCATCAGGAACATCCGCGCGGTGGCCACCAGGAGCCTCGCGTAGCCCGACCCAAGCCCCAGGATTACCTGGAAGTACCTGGCCGCCATCAGCAGCGCCGCAATAGCCAGCACCGCCTCGACGGCCGTCGCCGTCAGTAGCCACTTCTGATCCTTGTTCCCGGCCAGAACCAGCCCCGACAGCCCCTCCCCGGCCATCACCGAGCAGCACAACACCGGAAAGACCAGCCAGATCGTGGGGCTGATCCCATAGAGGCTGGGCCAGGCGGCCAGTGCGGCGCCGGCGGCGAAGATCACAAGAATCCCCAGCCGGCGGGCCTTGAGCGTCATCACCAGCCCCAGCACGATGGCCGCGACAGGCACATGATAGAAACCCAGCAGGCTGCCCGTCCGCTTGACCATCACCAGCGGCGCCGCCAGGGCCGCCAGGTCTTCGGCTCGCACCTGTGTGGAGATAGGCATGGCGAACAGCCGCCAGTGAACGCCCATCCGGAAGAACAGGACAATCGCCGCGGCCGGCAACAGGCACAGCACCGCCCCCACGAGCGGGCGGTCGCGTCCGTATCGGCTCGCCGGCAGCAGCAACCATGCCGTTGACGCCGCTAGCAGGCCCGCCGTCGGGTGGAACCTCGCCAGCCCCAGCACAAACGGCCCAAAACCGAAAACCGCCCCGGCCAACAGCGTCCCCGACAGACAACACACCCATCGCCGGCTCAGCAGGAAGCAGCCCATCGCCGCGGCGGCGCTGTTAAACGGCAACAGATACCGCCATCGCGTGAATTCGCCCAGATAGGGCCGATAGAGGTAGACCGCGAAGGCCGCGTACATGCATGCCGCCGCTGTGATGTGCAGCCAACGGATTGTCCGTGGGTTGGTCTTGACCATCGATACGGGCTCGGCGGACGGCCGTGCGGAGGCCGACCGATCAAGTCATTCCGTGCATTCTCGGCGATACACCCAGGTCGGCGAGCCGCTACTTGAGGATGACCTTCCGCATGCCCGATGCAATGGTCCCGATCCGGTAGACGTTCTCGCCGTAGCGGGCCAGCTTGGCGGCGATGGAGTCGGCGAAGTCCTCGGCCACGACCAGCACGTATCCGATGCCCATATTGAACACGCGGTACATCTCGGCCTCCTCGACCGGCCCGGCCCGCTGGAGGAACTTGAAGACCTTGAGCACGGGCCAACTGCCCTTGCGGATCACCGCGTTGCAGTGCTTGGGCAACACCCGCGGGATATTGCCCACCAGCCCGCCGCCGGTGATATGGGCCATCGCGTGGACGACCTGTTTGACCTTGTACTGGGCGAGCAGCCGCACGATCGAGGGAACGTAAATCCTCGTTGGCTCCAGGAGCACATCGGCGAGCATCGCCCCGTCGAGTTCCTCGATGCGGTCGGTCAGCTTCAGGCGGAGCTTCTTGAAGCAGATGTTCCGCACGAGTGTGTAGCCGTTGCTGTGCAGGCCGCTGGAGCCCAGGCCCAAGATCACATCGCCCGGCCGCACGTTGGTGCCGTTGATAATGCGTTTGCGCTCGACAACGCCGACGGCGAAGCCCGCCATGTCGAAATCGCCCTCGGCGTAGGTGTCGGGCATTTCCGCCGTTTCGCCGCCGAGCAGGGCGCAATCGGCCATTTTACACCCGGCCGCGACGCCTTTGACCATATCCACCGTCTCGGCCGGCGTGAGCTTGTGCACGCCCAGATAATCCAGGAAGAACAGCGGCTCGGCCCCGTTGACGAGCATGTCGTTGACGCTCATCGCCACCAGGTCGATGCCGACCGTGTCGTAACGCCGCACCTGGGCCGCCAACTGGACCTTGCTGCCCACGCCGTCCGTGCAGGCCACCAGAACCGGCTCGCGGTAGTTCTTCTTGAAGAGCTTCTCGTCATAGTCCAGGCGGAACAGCCCCGCGAACCCATTGACCGTGGGCATCACCCTAGGCCCATAGGTCCCGGCCACGTGCGACTGAATCTGCCGGACCATCTCATCCCCGGCGTCGATATCCACGCCGGCTTCTTTGTATGTTGCGTACTTAGTCATCTGCCGCTGAAAACCCAAAACGCCAAGCTGAAATCCCAAAACCACAACCTGAAACTCAAAGCTGCCGCTTGCCTTTCATGGTCAAAATACTCGAACCGAGAATGTTCGCAAGCTCTTTTGTCTCTCGCAGAAGTCCCTCCAGCTCGGAGCTCTCTATCCCCTTGGCATCCCGCAGAAAGCCGAGCCAGTACAGACTCTCATTCGCTGATTTCAACGCATGGGTGAAGTAATTTGCGAAATCCCGCTTCGATCCCGAGCCTTTCGCCTCTACGATATTGGCGCCGACGGATGTTCCGGCCCTGAGTAGCTGCTTTGCGATGACCTGTGACGACGTGTCCTTCGGGAGATTGTCCAGGAATCCAATGAGTCGGATGGAGTATCGGTAGGCCCTGTGCCGCAGTTCGGTTTTGCGTTCTGGGTTGTGGCTCTGCATTTTGGTCTTTCCGTTTTTCGTTACCACCCTGGTATGCGTGTCCATCGTCTCTCGTCCCTTGTCCTTCGGCGTCAGTCTTCCCCTCCGTCGTCGAACATCGTCATCTGATGGTGCTCCATGGCGAACTTGTTGACGACGTTGGCGATGGGAATGCGGTACTGGCCGGACCAGCACGCGGTGCAGTAGTGGTCGGGCGGCAGGGCGGCGCAAGCCAGCATCCCCTCCAGCGACACGTATCCGACACTGTCGACCTCCAGGAAATCGCGGATCTCCCCGAGTGTCCGTTCGTTGGCGAGCAATTCGTCCTTCGTGGGGAAATCCACTCCGTAGAAGCAGGGGAACCGGATGGGCGGGCAACTGACCCGCATGTGAATCTCCCTGGCGCCGGCCTTGCGGACGGCGCGGATCTTGCCCCGGGTGGTTGTGCCGCGGACGATGGAGTCATCGACCACGACGACCCGCTTGCCGCGGACCGTGTCGGGGATGACCGCGAGCTTGAGCTTGACCTCCAGTTCGCGGACCCGCTGCTCGGGTGAGATGAACGTCCGGCCGACATAGTGGCTGCGGACTAGGCCCATATCGAACGGGATGCCGCTCTCCTCGGCGTATCCGATGGCGGCCGAGGTGCCCGAGTCCGGCACGGGAATCACCACGTCCGCCTCGACCAGGTGCTCGCGGGCAAGCTGTCGGCCGACCTTCTTGCGCAATTCGTGCACGTTCTCGCCGAAGATGTATGAGTTCTGCTTGGCGAAGTAGATGTGTTCGAAGATGCAGTGGGCCGGGGTGATGGTTCCGGGCGTTACAAAGAAACGGCTGGAAATGCCTTTTCTGCCGAGGGTTACGATCTCTCCCGGCTCAACCTCGCGGATGAACTCGGCGTCGATGGCGTCCAGGGCACAGGTCTCGCTGGCGACCACGGGGGCTCCGGCGTCGGTCTGGCCGATGACGAGAGGGCGGATGCCGTAGGGGTCGCGGGCGGCCTCGATCCGGTCGGCGAAGAGAAACAGCAGCGAATACGCCCCCTGGAGGTGGTTGAGGACGTGGCCGAGCGGGTCGGGCTTGGCCACGTGGGTGGGTTTGGCCAGCAAGTGGGTGATAATTTCGGTGTCGCTGGTGGATTTGAAGATGCTGCCGTAGGCCTCGTACTCATCCCGCAGCAGGCCGGCGTTGATGAGGTTGCCGTTGTGGGCGACAGCCACCTGCCCCCGTGAGTACTCGCACATCAGCGGCTGGGTGTTGCAGGAGCGGCTGGCCCCGGTGGTCGAGTACCGCACATGGCCGATGGCGATGGGGTTCTTGAGCTTGGTCATGGCCCCGGAGCCCGTCCGGAAAACCCGGCGCACGGTTCCCATGCCGGTATAGCACCGCAGGTCCTCGCCGTCGCTGGAGGCAATGCCGGCCGACTCCTGGCCCCGATGCTGAAGGGCGTGCAGCCCGAGATACGTTTTTTCCACTGCTTGCGGATCGCCGTAAATTCCGAAAAGACCGCAATACTCTTTCTTCTCGCCGATAGGCTCAGACATACGCCGGATTCTCGTCCAACTGCCTTGTGGATGGGTGTTACGTCGGCCGGACCCCATTGCGGTTGCCGCCACCGTTATCAGCACCGCCGACCCAAAACTCTAGTCTACCGGCCCATAGGCCCCACGTCAACCCCTTGTTGGGCCGGCCACCGGCAGCCGAGGTATGGCGGCTCATGCCGGCTTGCGATGGGTGAGCGAGCATGGACCCGCTGGGGTGATAACCCTGAAGTCTGGAGCTTGACGCCCGCGGTTCAGTCCTGATGGGGATACATGAAGTGGGGCATCCGCTGGATTTTGCCGTCCCGATTGACGCAGGCCAGGACACTGGCGGCCTCGACCAGCAGCAGCCCGTTGGCCGCCCGCACCAGCCG